>JAGYML010000038.1 GCA_018400615.1 bacterium
ACCTACTTTGATGGCAAGGCAGGCGATAAATACACCAACAAGCAAAAAGGCTTTGAATCTTACTTCATTGCATTTGAGGATGGCATGCGCCTTGAGCTGATGCATAGAAACACCATACAGGGCAGACCCATCCACTCTTCTTTAGGCTGGGCCCATATTGCGTTTTCACTAGGGAGTGAGGAAAAGGTAGATAAGTTAACCAGCACACTCAAAAATGACGGCTACGCGCTGATAAATGGTCCTAGGACGACAGGCGATGGGTATTATGAGAGTGTGTTTGAAGATCCTGAGGGCAACTTCATTGAATTGACAGTTTAAGTTTTCTCTTGAATATAATGTATGATTTCATATCTGTATTTGTTTTAACACTACCAAAAATATGCCTTGAGATTGGCCGTTTCACAAAAAAGACTCGAGCTTGAAACTTCGAGTCTTTTTGTGTGCTGATCACCCATCATGAAATGATATTCTCTAGGAGGAAGTTCATGACAGACTAGCGATTATTCGTTTATGGATTTTGTAGAATCTTTTTGTTTTATAAAACAATCAAGGGCTGCGCGACGAGTATAATTGACTCTTTTTTCAATCTTTTCAAGCAAAAGATCAAACGATTTGTCCGCCATTTGGGTTCTTGATACTCTAACCGTAGTGATTTGTGGCTCAGAAATTCTGCTGTAAAGCACATCATCAAAGCCCATCACGCTGATATCACCTGGAACATTGTATCCAAGGCTTTTGAGCTGGTTTATCAGACGATAGGCAACGTTGTCATTGTTGCATAAGAATGCAGTCGGCAACGCACCTGATAAATCATATGTCTGATAAATCTCACCACTATTGCGGTCATCAATCGTCGCAATGTGTGATTCATAATCGGACTCCATCATGGCTTTGTAATAGCCAAGGTAGCGATCATTGATACTACTTGTCTTTTTGAGAGTCCCAAGAAAAGTTATTTTCTTATGGCCAAGCTCAATCAAATAAGACGTGGCATCAAAGGCGGAAATGAAATTATTGGAAATGACCGTATCTATATCAATGCCGTGATAATAAAAGTCAATACAGACTGAAGGCACTTCAAGTTCTGCCATTTTTTCAGTGGTATCATGGCTGAACTGCCCCATCAGCAATATCCCATCATACTGAGAAAAGTCATAGGATTCAAAAAGCACGTCTTCAGTATCTTTAATGAGTATGAGACTAAGTTGAATATCCTTTTCATCAGACCGTTCATTGAGTCGGTTATACAATTCATTATAAAACGTGTCATCTTTACTCAGGTAGGTTTGTTTGGTCAACACCAACACTTTATGACGCTTTTTTTTACGATAATTGTAGCCTACATCTCTTGCGGCTTTCAATACTTTCCTACGCATATCCTCTGAAATATCAGGACTGTTTTTAAAAGACTTTGAAACCGTCATTGTGGATATGCCCAGTTTATCCGCAATGGTTTTCATTGTCGGTTTTTTCATAATTCAGCGCCTCCTTGAAACACAAAAATAAAGGTGGAAAGCATTAGAGCGAAAATAAGCAATTGAAGATAGAAAAACACGGATATAAAGCGTCTTTTCTTACCTTTGACCAGGTCTTTGTAATAATAGGCGAAAATGTTGAAACCTGTAAAGACAAGCAAAAGAATTACAGCAAGGTAAGCCATAACGGCATCCATAAGACTTTCATGCATGCTTCTACTGTTGATCATAAATGCCCATGCATTCAGGAAAGAAAGAATGAATGCGCCTAGAGAAATATAGAATAACTGCTTGTCCTTATCCATGTTGCCACTTCCTTTATAGGGTGGTGAAAGGATTGTCCATATCGATTAGTTGGACTTCACAGTCCGATACGCCGACTATCAAAGTTGCTTTATTTCCCGATAACAGGAGGCCTGCACTAAACAATACATCTTTCAAGTCTTCTCTTTTTGAAGGGCCTTCTAAAAAGTCATTACGTGTCGCGATGATTTTCATGGGGGATGGTTCGAGTGTCTCGGGATCAATTGTGAAGACCATCGGATAATAATGTCTCTCATTGTCTTTTGTAAATGATACCACGTGACCAAGCACTCCCATGGTTCCATCTTCAAGTGGGATGAGCTCATTGGCACCAAGCCAGTTTTCTTTTGGAACCTGATTGAATACCGGAGCGTCTTCTATGGTCTTTGTTGTGAAGTCACTTAGAGAATCTCTTACAATCATGCCTATTTTGCCACGTCCGCCTTTTTGACCCTGAGGACGGGTTAGGAGAATGTAACGGCCATCTTCAAATTGGGACACTCTAACATCTTTCATGCCAATTGGCGCTTCAAGAAAACGCTCAAGGGCATTGAGATTTTTCCCTTTGTAAAGAACGGTACGCCATTTGGCTTCTTCATTGTCAAAAAATACTTCCGTGCCTCCAAAGATATATTGGTCCCCCAATACACTCAGGAAAGGATCTTGCAGCGGATAGGATGGCAAAGCCTTATTGACTTCGAACAAAGTATCCCCGGTTCTTTTGAAAAACATGGCGGTAGAAACTTCTTCATCTCTTTTTTCCACCCTACCAACAATGTGCTCCACACCCTCATGAATAAAAATATTGGAAGGATTGTAGACGTCGTAGCCATCCACACCTTTAAAGGTCAATTTTCTAGGATTCATCAGCTTTTTTGTTTTTTCGTAGTCTTGAAGTAGCGACTTTACTGTCTGTAAACTCATGCGTCCATCATTCCCAACAAAGTATCTTTTTTTATGGTCGCAAGTCCGATGGATTCATCGGCTGCACCATAGTATACGTAGAGTCTATCGTTTTTAAGAAGGACGCCGCAGGAAAAGACTACACTGTCAAAAAAACCATTGACTTCATACGCCTCTAAAGGAAGCATGAAAGGTTCTTTTGTGATTTTCACAATGTTAAAGGGATCGTCAAGCGGAGTAAGGAAAGCACCCAGACTGTACACATTGTCTTTGGAGGCGGCGTGGTAAATATGAAGGTAGCCCTCTTCTGTTTTTATGGGTGGGGCCCCCGCACCTATTCTGCCCGAGTTGTAAGTCTGCGTGTTGGCACTAAGCACATGGGTGTGTTCACCCCAGTATAACATATTATCCGATTGAGCTCCCCAGATATCTAGGGTGCCCACGCCACTGGGAACAGGGCGATGCAGACAATGATAACGCCCTTTTATTTTTTCAGGAAAGAGTACAACGTCTTTGTTTTCAGGACCAAAGATGAGCCCTTTTCTGTGAAAGGTGTGGAAATCTCTGGTCTCAATCCTTGATACGGTCACGCCTAAAGGCGAGACCGACGTGTAGACAATTTGGTAGGTATCGTCTATTTTCGTAATGCGAGGGTCTTCAATTCCCCAGGTTTCATACTTCCCCTCAGGAAAGATTGATGGGGTTTCTTCCACTTTGAAATGAACCCCATCATCGCTATAAGCCAGGCGGAAATGGGACAGGGAAGTCAGATATTTCACCTGGTTTTTATCTTCGTCTTTAAGCGATCTGAGAACCCTGGAGTCTGAAAAATCGATATCCTTGTTTTCAGATTTGTTCAAAGAGACCAAGGACAATTCACCGTTGGCTTTTACAGTCGGAATCTTTAGGTTATGGGCTGTGTTGTCTTTTGATTCTTCCGCTACACGAAGTAAAAGTATGGTTTTACCTTCATAGACAGTCACGGCAGCATTGAACACGCCTACGACTTGAAGTCGTTCGTCTGAAGCTTTAATATCACTGGGTTTGATCAAGGGGTTGTTGTCATGTCTGCTTACATAGTCTTTAAACATATTATGAGTCCTTTTCTATTCTGAGTATTTGACTGAAGGAATCTTTCAAGCCACTGTCCATTTCGATTTCAAAAGTGAACCGTCTTGAGCCTTCCGTATTAATATCCGCAGTGTCGATTGTGATTTCATTTGAATCATCTGAAGAGAATTCCTGATCATTGACTGTGACTGTGATGCGTTTGATGGCATCGTCATCTAGTGGAGATACGTGGCCCACACGCAAGGTAACACTGTCTGTGAGCGTTGCTCCGTTTGCATGACTCTCTAGTCCTGTAGTAACATGAAGCAGTGTGAGGACATGTCCTGATTCATCGATGTAGCGGTTATCTTCCAGGGTAACTGTTTCACCTTCAGAGAGTTCGGTTATGACCATGCTTTCATTCGCTTTTAAAGTAAGCTCGGTGGTGCCTTCGACCGAGGTCGCAACTTTTGAGGCACTTACGCCATCGAATAAATCCACGGCGCTATTTGCATTCGCATTGTATGTGAAGCTTTTTGACTCGTCATGCGGATTATGTATCAAGTAGGTTTTGTAAGATCCTTGGTTCATCTCTAATGAAGCTACATCAAATTTCAATATCCCTTCGACGTTCGTTTCTTCGAGTACACTTGAGAGCAGTCCAGTCGCTGCGCCACTATAGACACTCATGTCGGTTTCAGCCCACCCGGTAATGAGAGGGTCTCCCCCAATCCAAGGGGTTTTCGAATTGTGTCCGTTAATAATGCCTTCATAAGGGAATGAGGCATTTGTGATGTCAATGAACGTCTTGCACTCTGTTTGTGTGCAAGACTGATGATCTGTTTCACTTTGATCGGGAAAATAATATCTGGAATTGGCTGTAAGATGTACAAGCCATTTCCCAATGTCTGAAGCATACCGGGCATCATATTTCAAAACATTTGGAATCGTGTAGGCAGCTGCAAATGTGTTCATCGAAAACGCATACCCATCTCGATCCGTCGTAGAGCCCATTGTGCCACTCATGGGATAGTCTCCAAACGAATCAGTAATCATTCCCCATCCACCTCTTGGAATGGAGCGTCCGCTAAATATTTCATGAATCGTATTGCCAACATCATACTCCATCCCATGCTCTGCATTGAGATACCCACTTAAAAACGGTGCGTAATATAGAAGCAGTTCATAAAGAGGGGATCCATCATAATGCTCAATGTAGTCCATGGTTTCTTTTAATGCTTCAAGATACTTGTCTTCCCCTGTAAGTTTGTAGCCATAATACATGAGCATCCCTACTCCAGCGGCACTGTCAGGTTCTTTCCATATACCATTAAAAGAGGGCTCCATGGCAGTGAAATCGAATTTAGTGTATTCATAGTTACCGTTCCCAGAATCATACATTATATTGTGTGCTTCATACCAACTGTCAATTGTCGCAAGTGTATTTTCACGCATGCGGGTTTCATCTTCATGCAGCATGCTCACCTGTGTATACAAAATGGCAGGGTAAAGGGAATACCAAAGTGACGTATCCGTACTTGATGCATTCGTCCCATTGAGAACAACCGATTCACTTTCATTGTAAAATGCATTCAACTGTTTCACAAAGTTTTGATTGTGTTGATCCTGCTTGTCAATCCCGTTCAAGGTCGCACTTAATACTGCGGATATCAGGCTTACGCCTTCTTGAGAGCCCGCTTCATGAGGACGGTTGTCCCCTACATAAGCGCCGAATCCAAAACTGTCATTGACGTCATCTTCCCAGATCAAAGGCAAATAAGGGCCTTCGATGGTGTCATCAAAAAGAAATTGATCAAAGTCCATGGCCTTTTGTCTGTAATCAATCAGTTCATAATCGCTTGGCATGTCGGATTCGAAAAGATTGACGCGCTCAAGAGATTTCTGATACGTAATCTCTTGAGCCGCGTCTTGTGAACCTGACGAGTCGCTATTCCCACATGCATGTGCTGTTAGCAAGAAGGTGCCAAAAAGGGTCATGAGCATCATCTTTCTCATCATTGTCATCAACTCGTTTCAAAGGTTTGGTTAGTCCATGTACACAATTTTAATTGAAGAAATTTCCACTGTTGCTTCTTCTCCGCCTGTTGGATAGACCCAGAAACGAAGATCAAGATTGTCACCGTATTCGTCATAGATGTTTCCTACACCCTCAGCAATATCTCCACCTGCATAGTGGTTCCATTTGAGGCCATTATCACTTATGACATAAAGGGCCCATTCATCGCCGACTTGATCGTCAATGATTGTTTGTGCTCCCCAGTTAAAGCCATCTTCACTTTCATACACTTGAACAAACAAGAAAGGGTTTCTTGTCATGTCAACTTCAACGGCTGGTGTTTGAAGCCCACCCCATCCATTAGGACCGGCTTTAATGCTTACGAAGCCTGAATCGTCATCTACTGAATCAACACTACCCTGGTCGTCTTCTCCACCTGGTGTGACCATAGGGTCCCATTCAGCGATTTCATCATAACTGAATTCATGGGCGACTTCCCAACTGTTTACTTCTTCTGTTTCTTCACCTGAATCACAAGCGGCAAGTGCGAATACACCTACCAATACCAATGCTAAAACTGCTTTTTTCATGTAACTGATTCTCCTTTTAAAATATATTTTTTTGAAGCGTAAATCCTAACCTTTGATGCCTGAAGTCTTGATTCCTTCCATGAAATACTTCTGCGCCATCACAAGCAATATGATGATAGGTAGAAGCGCCATGGTTGAAGCCGCCATAAGAGGGCCCCAAAGCGTTTCGCCAGACAGTGAGCTGAATGATTCAAGCCCGAGTTGTATGGTGTATTTGCTTGGAGATTGAATATAGATCAATTGGCCAAGCAAGTCATTCCAAGTACCCATGAATGCCCAGAGTCCTATGGTGATGAGTGCGGGCTTTCCAATTGGAATGAATATTTTCCAAAATATCTGAAACCAGCTTGCGCCGTCGATCATGGCAGACTCTTCCAAATCCTTCGAGAACGTTTCAAAATACATACGAAGGAAGAATATGAAGGCCGGTGCGCCAAAATAAGCCGGAAGTGTCAATGGTACGTATGAATCCGTAAGACCGAGAAAACTCCACAGAATGAAGGTAGGAATCATGGTTACTTCATAGGGAAGCATGAGGGTTGCAAGCAACAGCATGAAAAGGAAGTCTTTCCCTTTGAATTTAAACCGGGCAAACCCAAAGGCTACTGCGGCTGAAACGAAGACTTCACCAAATATCTTGATGACAGCCAGCAATGAAGTATTGAAGAGTTGTCTTAAAATCGGCTGAACTTCCATCGCTCTTTTGAAATTCACAAAGTTCCAGACCTCAGGAAGCCACTGAATTGGCATTTTAAGAATTTCATCCGCGGATTTGAAAGCGGATAATATCATCCAGACAAAGGGCATAATCATGATAATGGCACCCAATGTGATGATGGTGTAATTGATGGTCTGTTTGATTCTTTTCATAAGAATCGGATGTTTGCTGTTTACAGTATCTATCGTTGTCATAGCATCTACTCCGTGTGAACCCAGTATTTTTTACTGACATTCAAGATAATGGTAAGTGTCAGGATAATGACAAACAGGATCCACGCCAGGGCTGTCGCCTTACCCATCTGATAATCGGCAAATGCAAGATCATAAAGATAGACCATCACGAATTCTCCTTGATCTCCTGCTCCGCCAAGAATAAAGGCATCTGTAAATTTTCTGAATGCTCCAATGATACCCATGACCAACGAATAGAAAATAATCGGTGTGACCAAAGGCATGGTGATTTTAGTCGCCTGCTGGAATACGGAAGCCCCATCAATAATGGCTGATTCATATAGTGATCGCGGAATGTCCTTAATAGCCGCAAGGAAGATGAAAAGTCCACTTCCAGCACCCCATAAAGCAAGAATCAAATAAGAAGGGAACACCCAGCTCGGATCGCCGAGCCAGTCCGGACCCACAATGCCAAAGAGCTCCAAAAACCCATTGAGTAATCCGAAGTTAGCATCAAGTATCCATTTGAAAATAATAGCTACTGCCGCCCCACTGACTACCGCAGGCATATAGAATATGACTCGGAATATCCCAGCACCACGTATGTCTTTCGCAAGAACTATAGCCACAACCAGTGCTGTGATAGTGGTCATTGGGATGGCCACTATCGCATAGCGAAATGTGACCCACATGGCGTTCCAAAATGCATCTTCACCAAAAAGTTCTATATAATTATCAAAGCCGACCCAATTGGCATTACCGGCAATGTTCCAGTCGGTAAATCCAATAAAAAGCGCAGCAATGAGTGGAAACGTCGTAAATAATATAAGCCCTATCAACCAGGGAAGAATGAACATGAAACCTACGCGTGAACGCTTCATTCTCTTTCACCAATCAAATCTCTAGAAAATTCTGCAATGTCTTCAGCTGCACTGACATAATCAAAATCCTCATCCTTGAGCATTTGAAGATATAAATCATACCAAAGCCTGTCATTGATACCGCTTGTGCCGTCCCATTCAGGAATGTAGTGACCAGAACGCGCAAATTGAAGGGTATGTTCAATGGTAGGAATCATGGCTTCCTTATCAGGATTGCTGTCGGCAATCTTATCCGTGGAATCTTTTACAGGTGGCGCTATTTTCCAATCGAAAATCTTAAGTGTCAAGGCTTCCATTGCTTCATATGCCAAGGGATCATCTTCATTTGATTTATGAAGCACAGTAGAGGCCGTCCAGTTGAATGAAGACCTGGATCCATCAAGATTGGTAGGCATAGGTGCATACCCGAGTTCGAATTTGTCTTCTTCGTCCATTCTTTCTATCTTCTCTTCAAAATCGTCTTGTACGCCCCCCATGAACATGGCCGCTTGTTGGCGTTCAAACCATACATTGTTGCCTCCAAGGCTATCCACAATGCCATAACGCGGAGTGATGCCCTTGGCAATCATTTCATGAAGGTTGTCCAGTCCCTTGATTGAAGCCTCGCTATCCAGAACAATGGTTTCGTAATCATCCGCGATAACGTCACCCCCACCAGACCAGAGGAATGTTTCAATGTTTGGCCAACCATCGATAACCGTTCCATAAACTTCATCACCATTGTGGTTGGTTTCACCAGTAAGGGCTTCAGCTTTATCAATAAATTCGTTCCAGTCCCAATCATCTGTTTCACTAGGTGCTTCTACCCCAGCCTGGTCGAAAAGGTCCTGATTGTAATAAACGACCAGAGGATTCGAAATCCAAGGGAGTCCCCAATAAGTGTCATCATAATAAGTGGATTCGATAACCCCTGCATAATAGTCGTCAAGATTGAGATTTTCACTGTTTTCAAGGTTATCACTAATATCAGCAAGTGCACCTAGATCATGTGCATACTTTGGCACGATTTCCTGAGTAAGCCAAAACATGTCAGGTGCTTGACGTGCGCCCATAAGTACCGCAATCTGTTGATAGTAGTTAGAAGGAATGGAATTGATTTTAATCTCGTATTCTCCTTCTGCTTCTTCATTGACTTCATCAACAAGTACTTGCAACTCACTAAGCTCTGTTCCTGTAGCCCAGGTAGCCAAGGAATAAACGCCTTCATCTTCTTGGTTGTTACAACCAAAAAGTGTAAAGGTTAAAACAACCATTGTCATTATTAACCATATTTTTTTCATAGGAATGCCTCCCAAATCATTTATAACTTTATATTAAACTTTATTAAAGTTAATGTCAACGTTTTCAGAAAAATAATTTTACACTTTTTAAACCCCTTTGCTGAGCTATAAAGTGTAAAATTTATCTTAAATTCAATAAATTTTTTCTAGTTATTTATCAAATTCTCACTGGAACTATAACTTTATTTTACTTGAAAAGCGTGTATTATCCATTATAATGTATTTATGAATGGAGTGTGATTGCATGTTCATTGGTATTGATGGTGGTGGGACTAAAACCAAAACTATGTTGACAGATGAAAGACTCAATATTATCCATACGGTAGAAACGGGTCCTTCATCTATAAGAACGGTCCCTATTGAAGAAAGTCTTAAGAATATCTTCAAAGGGATTGATTTGTGCATTGATAAAACATCCAGGCCCATTGTAAGTGTTTTTGCAGGACTAGGGGACGTTTCTGGTCAAGAAGATTCAGCGTTCATGATCAGTAAGTTAAAAGAGCACTCTGCCCTAAAAGACTCAGTCATCAATGTAAAAAATGACGTCTTTAACGCTCATACAGGCGCTCTCGATGGCCATCACGGCATTGCAATTATCCTTGGGACCGGAAGTGTAGCATTCGGTAAAGACAAAGATAATAACACTCATAGAGCCGGTGGATACTCATACAAAGAAGGTGACTTTGGTAGTGCTTTTCATCTAGGGAAGCTTGCGCTTCAAACACTGGGAAAAGCATTTGATTATAGAATTGAATCCTCTCCTTTTACAGAAGCACTGTTAAAACATTTCGGCATCTCAACATTTTTTGATATGGTCAAGATGTATGATGAATACTATACAAGAAGAACGGACGTCGCAAAGCTTGCGCCAATCGTGACTGAGTACGCAGCAAAAAACGATCCCAATGCTTTAGACATCGTTGGAAAAGCCACAGATGAAGTTTTGCTTATGATCAAGGCCATTGACAGAAGTCTTAAC
>JAGYML010000039.1 GCA_018400615.1 bacterium
AAATAGAATCTGACGTCTTTCCTCACTGATTTGCGCGAGTCTGTAATCTATGTAGTGGAGGGACGCTTTTTTCAAGAACGTGGCATAGGGAAGTTCCGGGTGGATGCCCAGTAAGCTGTCATTGAGCATGTGAAGCGGGAAATAGGGTTTCTTCACAAAAAGCGATGCCAGCATGGTATGGGCATAAGCAATCTGAGAGAGGCTTTCCTGACGCTTGGCTTCATCCCTCAGTCCATCGACGTTATCAATAATGCGCTTGAGCGCAAGGGCACTGATGTCAGTGTGCATGGGCGAGATGTTTTGTCCTATCAAGTCAAAAAGCTTGATGAATGAATCGCTGATGGTGCCATAAAGCGATTCATCGTGAAGCGTGTTGAAAAGCAAGGGATCAATGAATGCATAGGCAGACGTAAAGGACGAATCCTTCAAGCGTTCATAGCGTGCGCCCAAGGCATTGTATAAATAGATCTTGTGGTTGAGCGAGGCGGTCAGTGTGAGGGATGTGGGTACACTCACCACATCAATTGGCGCGTGTTCAAAGGGTGGACGGTACTTGCTTGAAAGCCAGGCACCCAGGAACTCGGGGTTTTCTCGTGTCATCCGTCCGATGATTTTAGCGGCGTCTATCACTTTCGCGCCCCCATGACCGACGATGCAATCAACCCCGTTTTCACGGGCCAAATGGGCCGCTTTCAACACGGTTTTTTCGGTTAGGGGCCGCGCAACTTCATCAAAAACGCTGACCTTCATCCCTTCCTTTTCAAGCATCGTTCTCAGTTTTTCAAGCGCCCCGAAACGCCCTTTGGAAAGGCTCTTGGTCGTTACAATGAGCGCATGGGTATACGTAAGTGAGACGGGCGCATCCTGGTCCATGAGCCCTTCTTTGACATAGGTATCTGTAGGGGTATACATTCTAAAGTTGTTCATTTTATCACCTTAAAATATTATAACACGCCAAGCACACTTTTGGAACCAGACGCTTCAGTGAAGAAGCGTGCATTGTCTCCCCTTATACAACAGGGGTTTGATGTGCTATAATAGTGAAAACGGAGGTGAGGCCTTTGTCTTTTCCAATCACAGAGGACGCCATCACACATCTAAAAAAACTGGACCCGATCATGCACCGATTGATTGATTCAGTCGATGTGCCTAACGAACAAACCATCGATGATCCCTTTTATGCATTGGTCGATACCATCATGGGTCAGCAGATCAGTGAACACGTCAAATTCATACTTATGGACCGTTTAAAGGACAAAGCGGGTGAGATTACCCCTGAAGCCTTGAGTACACTCGGAAAAAAAGAGATGCACGCACTCGGCATTTCCAAAATGAAAGCCGATACGTTTCTAAGAATCGCACAAATGAAAGACCAGTTACCCACCCTCAAAAACAAGGATTTGAAAACCGTCCGCGGGACACTCAAAAGTATCAAGGGCATTGGAGAATGGACCATAGAAATGTTCATGTTCGTCTGTCTTCAAAACCCCCATATCCTCTCTATCAATGACATGGGTATTAAAAACGCCCTGAAGAATCTCTACGAGACAGACGAAAACCTCGAAACGTTCAAGGATTACTTTTATCCTTATGAATCCGTCGCGGCTGCTTATTTGTGGAAGTCGCTGGAACTCGATGAAGCCACACTTCAAACCATCAGGAAAGGATGATTTTATGAGCCTGCATGCTTATAAAGATAAAACTCCAACTATTCACGAAACCGCCCATATCTTTGAGGGCGCACGCATTGTAGGAGACGTACACATCGCAAGTCAGGTCGGCGTCTGGTTCAACAGTGTCATCAGAGGGGACATGGCCCCGATCACCATTGGAGCGAACACCAACATTCAAGATGGGGTGGTCATTCACACAGACAAAGACACCCCGACTGTCATCGGTAAAAACGTCACCGTAGGCCACAGTGCCATCGTTCACGCCGCCACCGTCAAGGACAACGCCTTGATCGGCATGCACAGCATCATATTAAATGGTGCCATAATTGAAGAGGGGGCCTTGGTGGCCGCCGGCAGTGTCGTGCCACCGGGCAAAACCGTCCCAAAGGATAGCCTCGCCCTTGGAAACCCGATGAAAGTCATCAGGAAACTCTCAGAAAACGAGCTTGAAACCAACAGGGCAAATACACAACACTACGTCGACTTGCTTAAAGACTATACCGCCAAATAAAAAAAGACTTCCCGGTTCAATTTTGGGAAGTCTATTCATTCTTCAAGTAGTGTGTTTCAAACCAGGCTTTCATGGCTTCACTGCTTTTGAGGGTCTGGTCCTTACGCAGTTCCCCTATGTAATAGGAGAGTGCCGACAACATCAGCCTATGGGTATCATTGTCAAGAGACCCAAACGTAAAGACATGCTTGATTTGCTTGCCATAATACGCCATCGGTTTTCTGCAAAAGACATAACTGATGAAAGGGCGCTTGACACTTTCATGATCACGCGTGTGTAAAAAGAGCACATCATTCGTAATGGCCATGTACTTGCCGCTGAGTCTGATTTCATCGATGATATGTTTCAGATAGATGCTTTTGACAGCCTCTTTTTCAAGCGGATAGCGCATCGCAACATTCAAGGCTTCATCCACTGTATCCAGTGTAGCCACTTCTTCATAATGAAACAACCAGGACTGCATAACACGCCTCCATCCACGAAAAAAATTAAAACACATCAAGCTCTGAAGCTCAATGAGTTCTTTTGTAACCTTACTCTAATTATAACACAGAGGCATGACTTTCAATAATTTTTTCTTCTCCCTATGCCTAAACCCGTGAATGATGTATAATAAAGATAAAGGAGGGTTCCCCATGGTCACAAAAACTCGCTCACTCGACAAGGAAATGCGTCACGCTCTATCCAAGGCGCAATGCTATGAAATCATGGATTATCTGATGGTCCAGTTTTCAGATTCCAAGGATTATCATTATAACTACTACTTTGATACTTACGAAGGTGCCCTCAGCAAACAAGATATCACACTGAGACAAAGAACCATTCGTAAGGGCAATGACTTTTCCTATGTATTGACCCTTAAGATTCCAACGATTGAACCAGAGACATTCCTTGAGTACAATCAGCCGCTCAGTGAAAGACAGATGCGCAGACTCGTCTACAACAACATTCTACCTGAAGGGGAAATCAAGGACCTTTCCTCCATTCACGGAGGCAACGTCAAAAACTTCAACCTCATCAGGGTCAGCCGAGTCAAGGCTCTTTATAAGGATATCGAAGTATTCTTCGACCGTATCTCGCACCGAGGAAAGACGTTCTATGAAATCGGAACGAACATCGAAAGTGACTCTTGGGCATCAAGCACTCAAAAAGCTCAGGAATTCACAGAACTTCTGTCCAAATTCGACATCGAATACATTCAGGCGGACCGACGTTCAAGACGTTTCAGATAACCCACAAAAAAACACTTCCGAGGAAGTGTTTTTTAATGCCTTGACTCCATGAAAAGCAGTGCCACCACGGTCTTTGCATCCTTGATGGATCCGTCCTTGGCCATTTCAATGGCTTTTTTCAAGGGAATCCTTTCAATACTCAGGAACTCATCAGGATCGACACCGACTTCATAATCCACAGGCACCGCATTTTTGGCAAGATAGATATGAATCAGTTCATTGGAAAACCCAATCGCCGTATAAAGACTCGTGATCGGTTCATACTCATCACTTTTCAAATAGGTTTCTTCACCAAGTTCCCGCTTGGCAGTGTCAAGCGGGTCATCCGTCACATCATCTTTTTTACCCGCAGGGATTTCAAGCGAATCGTACGCTGCGGCGTAGCGGTACTGACGTACGAGCACCACGTCTCCTTCAGGCGTAATGGGAATAACCGCCGCCGCCCCGATATGGCTTACGACGACCCGTTTGGACTTCTTGGTATTGGGGAGAATGACGTCATCCTCATACACCTCTAAAAAATCGCAGGTGTACACTCGTTTTCTCTTGATCTGTTTTTCTCTTTTTGAGGGTTTCAAAGTAACACTTCCTTATTCAGGTTGACTTTATTCTAACATAGAATCGGTGACAGCCTTCTGTCTTAGAAACACTATGAAAAGGCTGATACTGATGATGAGCACCAAATAAGACAGAAAAAGCGACTCAAACAGCCCATACGTCACATATCCAAGAGAGGCGATGCCTGCGGAAACCAGTACGTAGGGCAATTGAGAGATGAAGTGGGCATGGAGTTTTGACCCTGCGCCAGTAGCGGATAAGACCGTCGTATCCGATACCGGTGAGGCATGGTCTCCAAAGACCGCGCCCCCAAGTACTGCCGCTATGAACAGTGGCATGAAAGACGCATCACTCATAATGGCGATTGGGACCGCGATGGGTAAAAGAATGCCGAATGCTCCCCAGCTTGTGCCAGTCGCAAACGCCATCCCCCCAGCCACCAGAAACAAGGTCACAGGAAGTATGGAAAAAGAAATGTCAGAGCCTTCGATCGCACTTGCGATCAAGGGGCCTGCTTCAAGGTCCTGCACAGCCCCCGACACCATCCATGCAAGTATGAGAATCGGAATGGCTGATTTTCCCATCGACACCATACCCTTGAGTGATGCCTCCCCCATTTTAAGGACATTCACGTTCTTGGCATGTACCCCAAAGACAAAGGCGACTGCGAGACTCACAAGACCTCCGAAAAAGAGCGGAAGGGTGATGTCTTGATCAAGCATGTTTGAAACCTCAAACCCTGCAAGGGCGTACATCATAAAAAGCGTCATCACCACGAGACTGCCGATGGACACAATCAAAGCGTGATGGGTCACGCCCGTTTGTTCAGGTGCTTTTTCTTCTTTTGTCTCTATGACATGTTGAGACGTGTCATTGCCTTCAAGCGCGTGCTCTTCATAAGTCTTCATCGCACCGATATCACGCTTCATGAAAAGGGTGATGAACACAAGCGCGAGGGCCGTCATCGGATAGAACTGATAAGGGACGGCTGCGAGAAATGCGGAAAATCCTGAATGAAGGGTATACCCGTTCCCCGCAAAAAGCCCGCCAAGTATCGCAATGATGTAAGCCCCCCAGGTGGAGAGGGGCATCATGATTACTACGGGGGCACTTGTGGAATCAATGAGGTAAGCAAGCTTGGCTCTAGAGACCTTGTAGGCATCGGTCAGGGGAATCGAGACTTCTCCGATGACGAGCGCATTAAAATAATCATCAATGCAGATGATGACACCAAGCATCGCCGTAAGCGCCTGCGAAGCGACACGGTTTTTGACCTTGCCAACGCCCCACTGTGCAAAGGCCTTGATGCCTCCGATGAACGCAAGCGTCTGCGTGATGGCACCAATCAATACGACGAATCCGAGAATGGGCAAATACCATTCAACGCTCGTCACAATCGCTGTCAGTGAATCCAAAAGATACTTCAGTGCGTCAAAAGGTGAGAAATCAGCGTAGATGAGTGCGGCTATGATAACGCCTGTGAGAAGCGAGGTCAGCACTCGTCGTGTCACGATCACCATCGTGATCATGATAAGTGCGGGAAGTAATGCCATAAAAAGTTCCATACGAGTGCCTCCTTAAGGTTTATAGTTTAAAAAAGTTTATCATATCTCATTGAATTTTTCATGCGAAAATCCTGAAATCTCAATGTAAACGCTCTTTGTTTAAAAACACTTTGCTTTCTAAGTTCGCAAGAGTGCGGTATCATGGAAACAAGGAGCGTGATTCTATGCATATACTACAAGGCGCACTCAGTTCCAATGCCGCCTCACTCGGACTCAACTGGATTTACAACATGCCTTACCTTGAGAAACTCGCAGACAAGGAAGCCATTCTTTTCATTCCTATTGACCCTTCCAAATACAAAAGGGCACGCAAAGCTTACCTTGCCTATCCTGAAGCATCCGTCGGCGACTTCACTTTGCAAGGCCATATTTTAAACTGGTTTTACGAGCGTCTCAAAGAGGACGACACCTTTAAAGCAGAGGACTACAAAGCCATGCTGGTGGACCACTTGAAACCGGGTGGATCATACATTGGCTGGGTTGAAAGCTATGGCAAGAAACTTATTTACAACACGCTTGTCGAAGATCTCAAACTCAACGCCGACCCTTTGACACTCAATGACGACCAACTCGTAGGGTTCGCCCCCTACATCGCACTCAAAAGCCTTGGAAAAGATACAAAAAGAGCCTGGGATTATGTGAGTGTCCTCACTTCAAACGAGGATTACATTGGTCTTTTCAAATTCTTTGACCATCTCATGGAGGCCCTCAACAATCATCCCCTTCAAACGTCCATCGAACATTCGATTGACCATGCCCCTGATTCTCTGCGCGAGGTCCTTTACAACGCCGTGAACACCAAAGACATCAAAACCTTTCTCAAGGACAACAACCTGAATACGGCCTGCAGCATCTACCACGGCATTCCCCTGGTCGTGCACATACTCTATCATACGAACGGTTTTGAAGACGCCGTGCACATGAATACGAAAATCGGTGGCGCGAGCTCAGACAGAGGGCTTATGCTCGGAGCCGTTTTGGCAGAAGCTTACGGCGTTCCAGACACATTCATCGAGAAAACGAATCTCTAAATCAAAGGGTGGGCCTCCACCCTTTTTCATTTGGGCTTTTTTAAAACAGCCATAAGCAGTATAATGAAGACACAAAGAAAGGGGCTAAACCATGAAAAAATTCCTTGAAAACCTAAAGACAAAAGTCTATGTCCCACCCATGATTTTCATCATCACGTTCGCTTTGCTTTCCCTCGTCGTGGTCATGATAGACAAATCCATCGTGCATCCACCTGAGGCCCTTCAGTTTCCCAGATCTTTTTTGCAGTCCATGCTGCTTATGACCATTGGGGGCATTCTCACAGTTGTCACCATCACCTTCTCCTCAATCATGGTGGTACTCACCACTTATAGTGGCCAGTTCTCACCAAGAACCTTGAATGATTTTCTAATCCGAAAAGTCCCACTAAGAATACTGGGTTACTTTCTTGGTATTTTGGTCTATGCCGCACTGGTCCTCACGCTTTCCTTTTCTGCTGGCAACAGCTTCTTTCCTGTCTCCACAATCGTATCCACAGTGCTACTGATTATCAGTTTCATCCTGTTTGCCTATTACATCCACTATGTATCCAAATCAATCCAGATCAACTACTACATTGATTCACTCGTGCATTCTGCCATCAAAGCCATCAAGACCTACCAGACATCCATCAAGGAAGACCCTTCCCTGGTGGTGAAAACCCCTGATGAACTCGAGGCGCTCTCACAAAAAGAAGGCACGCCCTATCACGCCAAAACCACGGGGTACATCACCGACTACGCTGAAGACAAACTCGTGGCGTTCGCAAAAGAAAAAGGCGTCATCATTCTTGTGGAAAAGCCTGTCGGCGCACACGTATTCGAGGAAGATACTTTGCTTAGGTTCTGCGCTGAAAAGGCCATGCATTCACTTGACGAGGATTTTGACGAACTCATCACCCTAAGCAACGAGCCAAATCCCTACAGTGAATACCTCTCAAGCACCATCAAACTTACTGAAATAGCCGTCAGAGCCTTGTCGCCAGGTGTCAATGACCCCGCAACCGCGATGCACTGCATTCAACAGATTGGCTATATCCTGAAAACCTTGTCTGACAGTCACCAGAACCTTGTCTATCTCGATGATGAAGGTGAAGACAGACTCATCATGCAAGGTATCAACTTTGATCAGTTGCTTTATGATACTTTCTATCAGATTAAACTCTATGGTACCAAAGACTACAAAGTCATCCAGTCGATATTGACCTCTTTTGCCCGTATTGCAAAAGAAGCCGGTTATTTTACAAAACAGTCTCTATGGGATTTTGCCAAGTACATCATGGATGACATTCCTCATAGAAATCTCAATGACTATGACTACAAGGCACTTTTCAGAAGCCTCTATCAATTGGCCATACTGACCAATCAGAAAGAGGACTACAAAAAAACCTACAATCAAAGTAATAAAGATGAAGAGGAACTTAGTAAAAATGATGCGATAGAGACATAGAAAAAAAACGGTAAAGTGTGATTTCCTCAAGGAAGACACTTTACCGTTTTTATGGGGTTGAACATTAACTGAGTTCTTCTGCTTTTTCTTCAAACGCGTCAAGTTCACTTCTGGTATAGAATTTCTCTGATATAAGTGCCGCAACAATGAATACTAAAAGCATGATTGCATTGATAAGCATGGCGAATTCAAATCCTAACTGCGTGACTTGGAAAAACACAATCGGAAGTTTCAATGAACTCCATACCATCAAGAAGAAAAGCACATTGGAATACCGTGCGCCCTTCTTGAGCATCACCATCGCAAGTGGGAACGCCGCGATGGTCGGCCCCGCACTGAAGGCACCCAGAAAGAAGGCCAGCGCCATCCCTTTAAGCCCTGAAGACTGGCCCATGAGTCTGATGACTGTGTCACGTTCGACCCAGACATCAAAAAGCCCAATCAACAAAAAGATAGGCAGTACAATCAAGAGCATATCAAGCAGCTGGTCTCTGGTATTCTCAAGTGCCGTGTAGGTCAAGGAGATATCCACACCTGTCATAATCGCCAGTAACAATAGACTGATCACCAGGAACTTGTTGTTTCTTATGAATTTTATCATCCGTAAATCACCGCCACAATCCCTACGACAATAATCGCACCAATGAGACTGACGGTGTTTCTCAAAAAGGCGCTTTTCTTGGAAAAGAACTTGCTTTCAGCCGCAAAATAGACAACCCCTACACTCATAAGGGTCACCAAGAACCCAGCAACCTGTGGATAGGCCCCTCCGCTTTGGAGAAGTTCCTTCCCTAGAGGGAATGCCACAAATGGCGGCATGAACGTAACACTCCCGACACTAAGTCCAAGCAATACCCCCACAAATCCACTTTCTTCACCGAGTAAGGATGAAATGAATGAAGGGGTGATGACCGCAAGCAGGATGCCCACAAATAAAAAGAGCGGTATCAATACCGGCATCAGTTTGAGAAAACTTTTTGTACCCTTTATAAAGCCTTTTTTTGTTTTATCTCTATCGACTACGGCTGATACGATTGTAAGCCCAATCGCAAGCCCGTAGATTATGATTGCTTCCAAAGACATAAACTCACTCCTTTAGGCAATTTTATTGAATTCCGTTATTGCCGTCAACGCTAATGCAACAAAAAAGCCCTTTCAAGGGCTTTTAGAAACTATTCCAAATGCGCAGTATCATTCAATACCTTGATTTTGAATCGCTGTTTATCTTCGCTGTATTTAAGTACGGTGATGGAGGTGTTGTAGATATCAAACGCGTTTCTTTTTTGATGGGGCAGATTCAAAATGTGTCCGATAATGGCTTTGATGACTCCACCATGCGTGACAATTGCGACATGTTCATGCTTGTTGGTATCGACGATGGCGTTCAGCATGGCCATGGCTCTTTTTTCAAGCGCCTGATAACTTTCTCCACCCGGTACGGCGGTCGTATAGATGTCATCGAGTTCACGTCTTTTTTTAATGAACTCCGCGTATTCCTTTTCGACTTGGCTACGGGTCTTGCCTTGCCACTCGCCAAGCGAAATTTCTTGCAGATCATTTTCTATGTTGAGTGTCAAATCATGGTACTGATTGATGGCACGCGCTGTTTCAAGCGCGCGTTCAAGATTGCTTGAATACATGGATTCAATGGGATAGGATTTGAAGCGCCAGGCAATGACTTTGGCCTGTTCCTTCCCTTTGTCGTTCAAAGGGACATTGGCGTTGCCTTGATAAATCTTGTTCACATTGGCATCGGTCTGACCGTGCCGGATTAGATACAGGTACATCGTG
>JAGYML010000004.1 GCA_018400615.1 bacterium
GACTCAGCGTAGCCTTCGGCACGCTTGAGTCCATCCGCATGGACGATGACATACCGCTTGATTGAATCCTTGTTGGCTTCAATCACATTGCGTATGCGTTTGTCACTGCTTTTAATGGAAAGACCCTTGGCATAGATCATGCCTTCTCCGTCTTCATCGATTGAGATGACAGGCTTGAGATTGGCAAGTTTACCAATGATACCAGTGACCTTGCCTACTCGTCCCGATCTTACCATATATTTAAGTGTTTGTACAGATACGAGGATCTGTGATAAGCCCCTTGAGCGTTCGATTTTTTCCTTGATTTCACCAAGGGGTCTTCCGGCTTCAATCATTTCTGCGGCTTCCATGACAAGCAGCCCCTGAGCCCCGGAATTTTGACGGGAATCGATGACTTCGATTTCGGTGTCACTGTCCAGGGATTTCGCCGCTTTTTTGAGCACATCATGCGTCCCGCTCATTTTGGAAGAAACGGTAATCGCAAGAATTTTCTCGTAATGTGAGGCAAGGAAAGAGAAGATGTTTTCTATCTGTTTCAAATTCGGCTGTGCACTGGTCGGGTAGGTTTTGACCTCATCCATGATTTTGTAGAATTTTTCCGCAGTAATGGTCAAACGATCGTAGTAGTTGGAGCCTTCGATAAGAAGGTTCAAAGGAATGACTTGAATCTGGTGATTGTCTATGAACGCCTGAGGCAGATCCGCGATGGAATCCGTCACGAGTGCTATCGGGTATTGTCTGTTGTGAATGATTTCGTGTTGTTTGACCATATCGTCGACTTTCTGGTCTTCGATGTGTCCGAATGAGCGCAGTGTGAAGAAAACGTCCTGTGGCGTGTCTGTATGGATGTGCAGACGCAGTTTGTTATCGTTGCCTGCGACAACCAGGGAGTCTCCGAATGCTTCTGTGGCTTCTCGGATGGTCTTTGGATTCAGATTTTTGCCACTAATCAAAGCTTCTGTACAATAGCGGAAAGTTTCTTCATGGACATCTGCATGGGTGACTTCGAGTTTTTTTACTTTTTCGTTCGTCACTTCTATGGTTTCACCTGTGTTCAAAAAGCGTACAAAGCCTTCGATAAAATGGACGAAACCTTTCGCCCCGGCGTCTACAACCTTGTGATCTCTGAGTACTTTCAAGGTTTCTGTGGTTTTTTGAAGCTTGTTTTTAAGTGTTACGACCGCTTCGTGAAGGATTTCAAGAAAATCCAACTTAGAATGCACAAGGCCTTTGATGGCTTCACCCCAATCACGCATGAGCGTAATCATGGTGCCTTCAACAGGTTTGCTGATGGCTTCATAAGCATAAGGCACCGCATCGTTGATGGCTTGTGCGTAGTGATTGATGTCTATGGAATTCTTTGTTTTAAGTGCACGGACGAGGCCGTTGAGGTATTGAGCAAATATGATGCCCGAATTGCCTCTGGCACCGATAAGGGCTGCATCCGCGATACTTTCGAGTGTTTTGGTTGCGTCTTCATCCAGCGTACTTTTGTTGATAATCGTATGCATCATGCTGGCAAGATTGCTGCCGGTATCTCCATCAATGACTGGGAAGACATTGATGGCATTGAGTGCGTTTTTTTGTGAAATGACTTCTCTTGCACCCGCCATGAAAGAGTAATACAGTCGTTTATGGTCCAGTGTCATGGTAGACATGGCGTTAGCCTCCTTTTAAATTAGCTAAGTATATAAAGTATGCCGTAAGTGATAACCGATGTTGAAGCGCCGAGGATGGTTCCCCAGATTAAATCAACAATGGTTAAAGCCATCGGCCAATCCTTGAGTGTGGATAGATTTGTGAGATCATAGGTAGAGTAGGCAATGAATCCGAATAATCCACCCATGAGCAATGCCTGAACCCAAGTGCCATCATTCCAAGCAGGGACCAAGACGAATGTCACGATTCCCACGATGAATATGAAATAGAAAACAATGGCGGCTATCCAATTCACATTGGCCTTGAGCAAGTGTCCAATCTGGTCATTGTAAAACCGTTTTGCAATGACCCCCAGCCATAACATATCCACCAGAAAGAACACGACAATCGCAATTCCGTAAAGTTTTAAAAACAACAACATATCTATCACCTTATTATTATGTCTTATTACATTCATAGAATAACATGAAATGATTACAATTTAACATCAAACGCTTTAATTGTAACGATTATAAAGTCAAAGCGAAACAGTTGGTCAAATCCTTGCACTGCGTTATACTAGTTTTGAAAACAAACTAGAAATTGAAAGGTGAATCAGTTATGAAAATACTTACTAGGAAAGCGACCACCAAAGGTGGACGCAACGGAACCATCAATGCAGAGGATGGCGCGCTCAGCCTTGAAATGGGCAAACCAAAGGAAATGGGCGGAACTGCCACAGACAAAACCAATCCTGAAGAGATTTTTGCCGCAGGCTACAGTGCGTGCTTTGCAAGTTCACTCGAATTTTTACTTGAGAATGACAAAGTGGATTACGATACAATTGAAGTCACCGTGGCTTGCAACCTTGTAAAAGATCCGGATGGCGGATTCAAATTCGACATTGACTTGGATGTAACCCTTGAAGGACTGGATGAAAAAGCCAAGGAACACTACATTCAAGGGGCTTACAATTTCTGTCCATATTCCAAAGCCATGAAAGGCAACGTCGACATCCGCATCAATCAATAAATCACTCAGGAGACCCTGCCCAAGGGTCTCTTTTTAATTGTTCATACGAACTTTTGACAAAGCAAACTGTCATGGATTCCACTGCAAGGGTGGTAAACTGGAATGGATTAAAAATGAAAGCAGGGATTCACATGAAAGCCATATTGATAAGAAGTGCCACCGCAAGCAAAGGCCCAGAAGGGTATGTCCAAAGTCATACCGCCGATATTCATCTGGCCCTGGGCACACCTGAAGAATTCTCACATATCAAAACCGGTGAAACCAACTCCTTTGAATTGGTCGCAGTCGCCTATTCAGCCTGCATGTCAGGCGCATTGAACCAAGCCTTGGAACTCACTGATACACCCTATGACGATTTCAGTGTATCCGTCGTCAACCATCTGCATAAGGATGACGACGGAGGCGTACGCTTTGAATTTGAACTCACCGTCACCCTTGAAGGGGTAGCAAACACGCACAAGCAAGCCATTGTAGACAAGGCGTATGCACTGTGTCCTTTTTCCAAAGCCATAAAAGGGAATGTGAGCACGTCAGTCAAAATCCTCTGACCATTAATAAGAGTCGCTGAAGATACAGGTCAATACATTTAAAAAAAACCTCTGATATCAGAGGTTTTTGGCTTTTTCAGTTGTTTTGAAGTGGGTCTTTGCGATGTTGTTGAGCATGCCTTCACCGAACGTATCGATGATGGTACGCGCCTGGATGTCGACTTTTCTTCCTGCACCCTTAAGCAACGTCACATCGATTTTCTTGCTGAGGCGGTCGAGCTTGAGCAAGAATGCATACCGTGCAATGATGCTTGCGATGGCTACACTTGCGTAGGCTTCTTCGGCCCGTATCTTGAAGATGTCTGGGATGACGGCATCTTTGACGGATTGAAGGTAACGTACGTATGTTTTCTTTTCACTGAACTGATCAATGACGACATCAGGTTTCTTGCCAAGCTTCTCGATTACATTCTTTTGAGCTTCACAGTGCAAGTAAGCCTTGAGAGAGTTGGCGTTGTAGCCTTTTTTGATGAGGGCATTGTATTTCTTGTTTGGAAGCGTAAGCAGAGAATGGGGGACAATCTTCATGACTTTGGGCGCAATGTCTCTGATGAGTCCGTCTGCGAGGGTTTTGGAATCCTGAATCTTCAGTTTTCTCAATTTTTCAATATGGGATTCATCTACGTAAGCCGCGGCGACAGTAAGTGGTCCGAAATAATCTCCGACCCCTGATTCGTCACTGCCGATTGAAGGGTGGTAAAAATCTATTGAATCATCGTTTGATTCATCTTTTTTATCAGGTTCAGGCGGTTTTAGCCCAAGCATATCATGCCAATAGAAAAAGACCTCTTCAGCCCGTTTTCCCTGGAACATCACCTTGTGTGAAGTATAGATTGTGATAGTGAGACCCTGGTCTTTGATTCTCGCAATCACACTGCCTTCACGGTACGTGGTAATGTAGGCTTTGTAGAAATCGAGTATGATGTCTATTTGTCGAATATTCAATGTTAATACAAAGTTCATGTTTTTCACACCCTTTAGTGTATTTTACCACGAAATTTGTTAAAATGATACCGGAAAGAAGTGATGACATGGATTTCGACATGCAAATTCTCGAGTTTGACAAGATACGTCTGCTCGTCTCAAACAAGGCAAAAACCCAAGGTGGAAAAGACTACGCTTCAAGTCTCCGCCCTTTTTCTGATAAAGCGTCCATTGAGAAACATCTCAGAGAAACCGATGAAGCAAGCATATACTTGAGGCACAACCACGAACCCTCCTTTGGGGGCATCCACCCCATCAAAGCATCCGTGAAGCGTGCGGCCATCGGCGGGACGCTTGATGATACGGCATTTTTGGACATACTCAATCATATAGAAACCGCCGTCAAAATTAAAAGAACCATGTTGACATTTGAAGAAACCATTGAAGCCTCTTTTGGCATTACCGCATATGCCCGACAAATAGAAGCCTTGACCACACTCAAGAAAACCATACAAAGCGTGTATGACACAGATGGCTCCATGAAAGACAGTGCCTCGAAAAAACTCAGATCCATCCGCCAGACACTGAGCACCACGAAAAAACGCATCAAGCAATCCCTTGACGATCTGGTCAGGCAAAAGAAGAGTCATCTGAGCGAACAGCTCATTACCTTGCGCTATGACCGCTACGTCCTTCCTGTAAAGGCTTCTGAGAAGAACGCCGTAAAAGGAACTGCCCTTGACTATTCATCAAGCGGTGAAACCATCTACATAGAACCTGAGAGCATCCGCGAACAAAGTGCCAAAAAAACACAACTTGAAGCTGATGAGACCAAGGAAATGGAAGCCATAAGAATCTGGCTTTCAGGCTCTGTCAGTCAGTATGATAAAAGCCTGATTGCCAACGACTACAACGTTACCTGGCTTGATTTTGTCTTCGCAAAAGCCTTGTACGCCTATGAAAGCGAAAGTTACCTCCCAAAAATCGGCGAGACCATCCATCTTATCAAGGCACGCCATCCGCTCATTGATAAAAACGAAGTCGTCGCCAATACCATCACCTTCGATGAAGGCGACAAGATGATGATCATCACCGGGTCCAATACCGGCGGAAAGACCGTCACACTAAAAACGGTCGGGTTGCTTCAAATCATGGCTCAAAGTGGCCTTTTGATACCGGCCCTTGAAGGCAGTACCATCAAACCTTTCAAATCCATACGCGCTGATATAGGGGATGAACAATCCATTGAACAGTCGCTTTCCACGTTTTCTTCACACATGAGACGGGTCTCAGACATCCTCGCACACTTTGATGATAATCAACTCATCTTACTAGATGAAGTGGGCAGCGGAACCGATCCAAGAGAGGGCTCCGCCCTTGCGATGAGCCTCTTGAGCGCCCTTCTCAAAAAGGACAGCCTTACCATCGCAACCACCCACTACCCTGAGCTCAAGGGCTTTGCCTACACCAAGGATAAAGTCATGAACGCAAGTGTTGAATTTGATGAAACCACGCTGGAGCCGACTTACAGACTCCTGCTTAGAACCCCGGGTGAATCGCATGCTTTCCTGATTTCAAGAAGACTCGGACTCCCGGAGTCCATCATCAAGCATGCCGAAAGCGATGTTCACACCTCCAAAACAGAAGTGTCAGACCTTATCGACAAACTCAAAAAGGAAAGCAAGAAAATCGACAATGAACTCAGACGCTATGAAGCACTGAACGACACCTTGTCTCAGGAAAAAGCCTCCATCATCACCCTCAAAGAATCGCTTCAAAAGGAAAAAGAGAAGCTTCGTGAAGACATTCGCCGTGAAAATGCCAAGGAAATGAAAACCATGAAGGACAAGGCAAGAACCCTCATCGATGAACTTGAAATGATGAAAGAAACGTCTTTCAAACCCCATGAACTCGCCGAGAAGAAACATGACGTCAAAAGCCTTAACACTAAAAACCAGGAAAAGGCGAAGACCCCTGAACGTCCCCTTCAAAAAGGCGATACTGTGCGCGTCCTCAAGTACAACCGGCCAGGAGAACTCGTGGAAAAACAGAAAAACGGGTGGCTTGTCAACATGGGGACGCTCAAAAGCGTCTTTTCCGAAGATGACTTGGAACTCATCAAGGCAAAAGAGCCCAAGAAGGAAAAGCCCGCTCCGAGCGGCTCAACCATCAGAAAAACCGTAAAGAAGTCCTTGGATCTGCGTGGCATGCGCGTGGAAGAAGCACGCGATGCCCTTGAAAAATACCTGGATGACGTCGCCATTTCCAACCAACCCTACGCCACCATCATCCATGGGTTCGGTACGATGGCGCTGCGTAAAATGGTCAAGCAGTATGTCGCCAAACACCCCCTTGTCAAAAAACACCGTGACGGTGAAGCAGGCGAAGGTGGCCAGGGTGCAACAGTCGTATACTTCGAATGACGAACAGATTATTGTGTTGAATAAGCAATTTGATTGTAATCATGCGCATAAGTTTGTATAATGGACTTGAATTCAATAAAGGAGGAGATTTATAAAATGGCAATTGTATATGCAGATAGTTCAAATTTGGATGAAAATGTAAAAGAAGGACTTGTCCTACTCGATTTCTACGCTGACTGGTGTGGCCCTTGTAAAATGCTAGGCCCTGTTGTAGAACAAGTTGATAGCGAAAACGACGACATCAAAGTTGTAAAAGTCAATGTCGATGAAAATATCGGTTTGGCCCAACAATACGGTGTGCAAGGCATTCCTTCACTGTTTGTGCTTAAAGACGGAAAAGTTGCAGCGCAAAAAGCAGGCTTCATGCCCAAAGACGCGCTTGTCGACTGGGTTCGCGGCGCATAACCATTAAAAAGCCTTGAAAAAGGCTTTTTTTATGCAAAAAACTTTATGGATACAGGCATAACCAAATCCATAATCATATTAGAAGCACAGACTTATGTTGCAATGATCTGAAACGCACCACGCTTGTGGCGATGAATCAGATTTTACGATGATTGGACACCATAGGAATTCTCAAGAAGTTGACAACGTTTTGATGGCTTTTTTAAGGGTTTCTTATTGGGTTTCTTACGGCTTTAATGTATAATAAATGCGGTGATACTTATGAATGGCATCCTTTTACTAGACAAACCGAAAGGCTTATCGAGTCACGACTGCGTCAATATCGCGAGGCGTGCTTTTAATACGCGCAAAGTCGGACACTCAGGCACACTAGACCCCGAAGCCTCAGGTGTACTCGTGCTTGCCATCAACCAGGCCACCCGAATCCTCGAATTTCTCAATCAGGATGACAAACGCTACGAATTCGAAGTGTGTTTCAACAAGACGACCAATACCCTCGACCATACAGGTGAAGTCACGGAAGAAAATCCAGGCCACACCATAGAGATTGATGATCTTGAGCGCGCACTCAGTGAGTTCAGTGGCACCTATGAACAAGCCCCACCCGCTTTTGCGGCCGTTAAAGTGAATGGCAAAAAGCTTTATGAATACGCACGCGAGGGCAAACCCATCCCAGAGGTACCAAAAAGACCCATCACCGTGCATGACATCAGACGTTTGACCGCACCCATAAAGAAGGACGGGCTTGTGTATGTGAGTTTCTCCGTTCACGCCTCCAAAGGGTTTTACGTACGTAAATTCGCAGAAGATCTCGCAGCTAAACTAAATACTATAGCCCACACCACCATGATACACCGCACGAAAGCGGGCAAGTTCACACTTGAAAACAGTGTGTCACTGCAAGCCTTGAAAGAGGGTAAAGCATCGTTGCTTACCATGAACGAGGCACTTGAGCATATCCCTCACTACCACGTGAGCGGTGAAACGTTTCAAGACGTTTCCCATGGGAAGACACTGACCATTCAAAGTGAATCCCAAATCCTACGCGTGGTGGATGATGAAGGGGCCCTCATCGCCATATACATCAAAAAGGACGCGTCGCTTTACAAACCGAAAAAAGTCTTTATTTCAGGAGGCCTATCGTGAAAGTCATTCCACTCGACATGCATACACCCAATGAAGAAGTAGCCGCCGCAATCGGCTTTTTCGACGGCGTCCACAAAGCCCACCAGACACTCATCCACACCATGAAACACCAGGCCCGCAAAAGAGGCCTTCTCTCAGCGGTCATTACCTTTGATCGCCATCCCAGAAGCGTGCTTCAAAACATGGATTACAAATACATCACGCCGCTTTCCCGGAAAATAAGAAAAATAGAAGCCTATGATATTGACATTCTCTATCTCATTCGCTTTGACAAGGATAAGGCTGCGATGGACCCACAAAGCTTTATCGATACCTATTTGAAAAATGTGCGTGTGCTCGTATGCGGCTTTGATTTCACTTTCGGCTACAAGGCAAGTGGCACCAAGGACCTGCTTCAACGCCAAACCCGCTTTGAAACCATCGTCCTTGACAAGCAAACCTATCACGGAGACAAGATAGGCTCAACGGCCATAAGAACCGCCATTTATGAGGGGTGGGTTGACAAAATCCCCACCATACTCGGGGAATACTACACCATCGAGGGGACGGTCATTCACGGCTCTAAAAAAGGGCGTACAATAGGCTACCCTACAGCCAACATCGACACCCATGAGTACCTCATACCCAAGAAGGGCGTCTACGCGACAAGAACCCACGTGAACGGCCACTGGCGAGACTCCGTAAGCAGCATCGGCTACAACCCCACTTTGAACCTCAAAGACACCTTGAGTGTTGAGAGTTACATCTTTGACTTCGAAGAGGAAGTCTATGGAACCAACATCACGACGCTTTTCATCGAAAGAATCAGAGGTGAAGTGGCATTTGATTCCAAGGATGCACTGATCAGACAAATCGATCAGGACGTGCTCGATGCCAAGCGCATCCTGGAGCACTACCATCATAAAAGAATGCCGTGAATTGGATAAATTACTTGCAAAACCATTACAATGTGCTATAATATCATCTGCGCCTATCTCACGGTTCATCGTTCCTCAGCGTTGTACTGAGACATAGGGGTCAATATAAAAATAGGAGGAATCACAATGGCACTTACAAAAGAAGCGAAACAAAAAATCGTCGAAGAGTTCCGTCTTAAGGAAAATGACACCGGCTCACCAGAAGTACAGGTTGCCGTACTCACAAAAGAGATTTTGGAACTTAACGATCATCTGAAACTTCACAAACAAGACCACCACTCACGTCGTGGACTCATGATGAAGGTCGGACGTCGTCGTCATCTCATGAATTATCTGAGAGACAAAGACATCCAACGTTACCGTAACCTTCTCAAAAAACTCGGACTCAAACGCTAAAACCGAAATAAGCGCTCAGGCGCTTATTTTTTTATTTGCTGGTTTTCAGGTTTGGCCCTTTTACAAAACCGCGCTTTCCCTTATAATATAATTAGGTGTTTTAAGGAGGCATTCCCATGGATAAACATCCCAAATTAACCGAGTGGCTACTCAAACTCGGAATACTCACACTTACACTCGCAAGCATCTGGCTTATAAAGCTCGTGTTTGGTAATTTCATTTCACGGTTCATGGAAGCTTTTGTGGCAATATTGTTGCCTTTTTCCATTGCACTTTTCATAAGTTATCTCGTGGCTCCGCTATTCAGGTTGCTTGAAAAGAAACTGCATTTCAAGTACCGCATAGTGAATACCGTCATCCTGTTTGTCGGTTTAGGCGTGCTTCTTTTCTTTTTTGCTCGCTACATCGGTATTTTGATTTTTGACCAAGGGGCGAGCTTCATAGAAAATGACTGGCCCGTTTTACAAGAGGCCATCCAGAATTTTTTTGAAGAACGGGCTATCCTGATGCCGCTTTATGAACGGGTTCAATCCGTACTCAATGCTGAAACCGTCAGCAACATCGATGTGAACGTCATAAGCATATTTGAAAGTGTGACCACCATTCTCATCACCATCGTGTTGGTTCCGGTGTTTCTGTTCTTCATTTTGAATGATCGTCAGAGAATCTATGAAAGTCTCATGGCCGTAGTCCCCAAGAAGTATCGCTACCATGCCATCGAGCTTACCAAACGTGCCAATTACGTAACAGAACAGTATTTCAATGGTCGTTTTGCGACCATGATCATCATGACCATCATTTCTTCAATCATTTTCTTCATCATGGGCTTTCAGGGACGGTCTGTCTTCTTTGGCTTCATGATTGGCTTTTTTGATATCGTACCCTACGTCGGCCCCTTTATTGGGTCGCTCGTACCGATTTTATACAGCCTCACCGACTCCACCCTTGTCTTTGGCGACCTCGCTCCAATCGTGACACTCATCGTGGTGGTCGTTTTACAAGTACTTGAAAACAATCTACTACAGCCCATCATCATGTCCAATGAAACGAAAATTCATCCGCTTCTCGTACTGAGTGCCTTCATATTCTTTGGGTATCTGCTTGGCGTGGTTGGAATCATTCTCGCCATTCCGATTACGGGCATGCTCCGTTCGACCGCCCAATACATCCGGGAACAAAAAGAACCGGTCACTGACCTCGGTGATGAAGAAAAAGCCCATCTCAGAGAAGCCCCTAACTACAAAACCACCAAAAAGAAAGACAAAAGAGAGGAAGATTAGATGCACATCATCAAGAATGCTACCCTTTACACCATGGACAAAATCAACGGAGACAATGGGTATGTCGCCTTTGAAGACGGCAAGATTTTAGAAGTGGGGCGTACCTTTGACCCACAGAAATTCAAAGGGGCCACCATTTATGATGCCCAAGGCAAAATTGTCACTCCGGGCCTTGTGGATCCACACTGCCACATCGGCATTATGGAAGAAGGCATTCAGTTCGAGGGAAGTGACGGCAACGAAATGACCAACCCAATCACCCCTGAACTAAGAGGCCTTGACAGTGTCTATCCCAAGGATACGGCTTTCAAATACACCAGAGAAAGCGGCATCACTACCGTGGTCACCGGTCCTGGAAGCGCCAATGCGATTGGCGGAACCTTCACGGCTCTCAAGACCGTCGGCGATACCGTCGATGCCATGATGTTCAAAGAGGAATGCAGCATGAAAATGGCCCTTGGAGAAAATCCGAAAAGGGTGTATTCAGGCAAACAGAAAACCCCGGCCACACGCATGGCCACCGCTGCGCTCATTCGTGAATGGCTCATGAAAGCCCGTGAATACCACGAGGCCATGAAGCGCTATGAAGCAGGCGAAGAAGACGCAAAGAAACCGAATTTCGATATGAAACTGCACAGTCTTTCACGTGTTTTTGACGGGCTTCAAGTCAAAATCCATGCGCATAGAAGCGACGATATCATGACCGCCATCCGCATCGCCAAGGAATTCGATCTTGACATGACCATTGAACATGCCACGGAAGCCTACCTTATTCCAAAAGCCATCAAGGAAAGTGGCGTCCCCCTCATTTTGGGACCGACACTCGGCCACGCTTCAAAATACGAACTCGTCAACAAGTCCTTTGAAAGTGGCGCCATCCTTGAAAAAGCCGAGGTCCCTTTCGCCATTATGACAGACCACCCAGTCATCACCACCGAAAGCACCCTCATCCAGGCGGCCTTGTATGTGAAACACGGCCTTTCCAGACAAAAAGCCCTTGAAGCCATCACCATCAATGCGGCCCGTATCAATGGGCTTGATACACGCGTTGGGTCTCTTGCACCAGGCAAAGACGCAGACATTGTCATCTGGGACAATGATCTCTTTGATATCATGACCCGTCCTGAGAAAGTCTTCATCGAAGGCACAATCGTGCACGAAAAAGCCTAGGAGGCGCGCAATGTCCGATTATTTAGCTGAATTTCCTTCTGTGTTACTCTATTTGATCATCTTTATTGTCAAAATCATTGAAGTGGCGATGGCTACCGTACGCATCGTCATGATTACCAAAGGTGAGAAAATCAAAGGGAGCATCATAGGGTTTTTCGAAGTGCTCATCTGGGTCGTGTTGACGGCCACCGTCCTTGTGGATGTGACTGAGGATCCTTTGAAAGTCGTCGTCTATGCTTTGGCATTCGCATTTGGAAACTACTTTGGCAGCATCTTTGAAAGCAGGCTTGGACTGGGTACGGTTAAAATAGAAGCCGTCGTCCCCAAATCCAAGGGCAAAGCCATATCCGTCGCCCTTAGAAATATGGGCTTTGGCGTCACTGCGACGGATGCCTATGGACGCGATGAGCGCAGGGAGATTCTCTATATGCACGTACCAAGAAGAAAGATGGAAAAAACCGTGAGAGTCATCAAGTCATTCGAAGGCAAAATGATGATCACCATCAATGAAACAAAACCCGTATACGGGGGCCATGGCATCCTCAGAAAATAATGCAATAGCCTATTGCATTATTTTCTATAATAGGGACCTAACTCTATACTAAACAGTGAATATATGATATTATGAACAAAGATAATAATAGTAAAAGAAAAGAGGAAACAAAACAATGTTAGAAGCCAGAAAATTTGAGATGGACTTCAATGGCAGAAAGCTCGTCGTGGAAATCGGCGAACTGGCCAAACAGGCAACAGCTGCAGCACTTATCCGCTACAACGATACCGGTGTTTTGAGTGTCATGCAGGCATCACGCGAAGCGACTACGCTTCCATTCTTTCCATTACTCGTGAACTACACGGAAAAACTTTACGCCGCAGGAAAAATCCCCGGTGGATTCCTTAAAAGAGAAGGCCGTCCAAGCGATCTTGAAACCCTCACCGCGCGCTTGATTGACCGTCCTATTCGTCCGCTCTTTCCAGACGGATACAGAAAAGAAGTACAAATCATCAACACCGTCATGAGCGGCAACACCGACTACTCCCCCCCAATGACTGCAATGTTTGGGAGCTCACTGACACTCATGCTTTCAGACCTCCCCTTCACCGGCCCAATTGCCGGAGTGCAAGTAGGCCGTATTGAAGGCGAATTCGTGTTGAATCCAACAGAAGAGGAATTGTCCTATTCCGATATCGACTTGATCGTAGCGGGAACCAAAGACGCCATCAACATGGTCGAAGCCGGCGCGAAACAAGTGGACGAAGAAACCATGCTTGACGCCATCATGTTCGCGCATGAATGGATTAAGAAACTTTGTGAATTCCAAGAAGACATCACCAAGGAACTCGGTGAAGAAAAAGAAACATACGTCCCTGAACCCACCGATGAAGTTCCCCTTCAAGATGCCAACAAGAACTATAAGGAGCGCGCCATTGAAGCGGTAAGAACTTACGACCGAGAAAAACGCGGCGACCTTATTCGTGAACTCAAGGACGAAGTGGAAGAATCGGTTGAAAACACCTACACGGACGCCACTGAAGAAGAAAGAAAAACCATTGCGAAAACCATCAAGAATCTTATTGATGATTTTGTCAAGGATGAAGTACGCAGAAGCATCGTCGAAGACAAGATTCGCCCTGATGGACGCGATCTTAGTGAAATCCGCCCGCTTTCAAGCAGAGTCGATATCTTCGAACAAACCCACGGAAGTGCGCTTTTCACCCGTGGACAGACACAAGCTCTGAGTACCACAACACTGGGTGCGCTTGGAGAACATCAAATCATTGATGGCCTGGGCGATACTGACAACAAACGCTTCATGCTTCACTACAACTTCCCGCCTTACAGCGTCGGTGAAGTTGGACGTTACGGCCCTCCAAAACGCCGCGAAATCGGCCACGGAGCGCTTGGTGAACGTGCCCTATGGCAAGTGCTTCCAAACGAAGAAGACTTCCCCTACACCATCCGCGTCGTCTCAGAAATCCTAGAGAGCAACGGCTCTACCTCACAGGCAAGTATCTGTGCAGGGTGCATGAGTCTCATGGCTGCCGGGGTTCCAATTGATGCACCGGTTGCAGGCATCGCGATGGGCCTTATCAAAGAAGGCGACAACTACCGCGTGCTTACAGACATCCAGGGTCTTGAGGATCATCTCGGAGACATGGACTTCAAAGTAGCCGGAACCAAAAAAGGCATTACCGCCCTGCAAATGGATATCAAAATCGAAGGACTATCCAAGAACATGCTTCAAGAGGCTCTTGAGCAAGCCAGAGTCGGACGTCTTGAGATTCTTGACAACATGTTGAGCGCCATTCCTGAAGCCCGCCCTGAAGTAGCTGAAAACGCCCCGAAAGTCAAAATCATGGTCATCGATCCTGACAAGATTCGTGACGTCATCGGTCCAGGCGGCAAGATGATTTCCAAAATCGTTGAAAACAACGACGATGTCAAAATCGACATCGAACAAGATGGACGCGTTACCATCATGCACTCACGCGTTGAGCCCATCAACAATGCGCTCAAAGAGATTGAAGACATCGTACGCGTGGCGAAAGTCGGCGAAATTTATGACGGTAAAGTCAAACGTGTTGAAGCGTATGGATGCTTTGTGGAACTATGGGCCGGTACTGAAGGCCTTTGCCACATTTCCAAACTCGCCCACGGACGCGTCGCAAAAACCACTGATGTTGTAAACGTAGGCGATACACTCAAGGTCAAAGTCATCGGCATAGACGACAGAGGTCGCATTGATCTTTCACACAAAGCCGTGCTTCCAAAACCTGAAGAGAAAAAAACAGATAAAGACAAGAAATAAGTACTTTGTATAACCCTTTAATTGGTGTATAATGAATGAAGACTTCGCGTCTTGACAATCGAGCCTTCTTTGAAGGTTAGGAAAGTCCATGCTGACACAGACTGAGATGTCTGTAGTGTTCATGATCGCGGAAACCATAACGCGGTGCGCCTTCGGGCGACGGCCGGGAACAGAGCCTTTAAGGTTCTAAGTACCTGTAAAAGTGCCACAGAGACGAGTTTCACACGCAAGTGTGGAAGTGGAACGGGTAAACCCCATGAGTCAGCAACCCAAACTTGGTAGGGGCACTTTGCTTGAGGAAATGAACTTAGGGCAGAGGCGCTTATGCGCAGATAGATGATTGTCACCCGTAAGGGGACAGAACATGGCTTATAAGACGCGAGGTTTTATAAAAAGACGCCTAGCGGCGTCTTTTTTACTTACAAGGTGTTTGATAATATACACGTTTTAAGGTAAAATACAGTGAACGACCAGGAAGGAGCAATCACATGGCTAAACCCTCAATCGAGGCCGTAAAGGCCCATCAGAAAACCATTCGTAACTTCTCGATCATTGCGCACATCGATCATGGGAAAAGTACGCTTGCCGATAGAATTCTTGAAAAAACAAAATCCATCACGACCCGTGAGATGAAAGCTCAACTTCTCGATTCCATGGATCTGGAAAGAGAACGTGGCATCACCATCAAACTCAATGCGGTGGAAATCAAATACACACATACAAATGATGAAATCTACACCCTGCATCTCATCGATACACCTGGGCATGTCGATTTCGCCTATGAAGTATCACGAAGTCTCGCCGCGTGTGAGACGGCGCTTTTGGTCATCGATGCCGCTCAAGGCATTGAAGCACAGACCATGGCCAATGTTTATCTGGCTCTTGACAATGACCTCGAAATCATTCCGGTCATCAACAAGATTGACCTTCCAAGTGCCAATGTCGAGGCGGTCAAAAAGGATATTGAGGATATTCTTGGCATTCCTGGTGAAGACGCCATCCTCGCAAGCGCCAAGGAAGGCAAGGGCATCGATGAAATCCTTGATCGCCTTGTCAGCCATGCCCCAGCCCCTAAAGGAGAACCTGAAGCGCCTCTTCAAGCGCTTATCTTTGATTCACTCTATGACCCTTACCGCGGCGTGATTCCCTCAATCCGTGTCGTAGAAGGCATGATTGAAAAAGGGGACACCATACGCATGATGGCCAATGAAAAAGAGTATACCGTACTTGAAGTTGGGGTCAACACCCCCAAACAACAACCAAGGGATTACTTAGGGCCTGGGGACGTTGGCTACGTCGTAGCCTCAATCAAGTCCGTTGAAAACGTGCGTGTAGGGGACACCATTACCCATATTGAAAACCCAGCGAGTGCCCCATTGCCTGGGTATAGAGAGCTCACCCCAATGGTTTTTTGCGGCTTGTTTCCAACGGATGCAAACCGCTACAACGATTTGCGTGAAGCCCTTGAACGTTTGAAACTCAATGACGCATCACTCAAATACGAGCCTGAAAACTCACAAGCTCTGGGCTTTGGATTCAGAACCGGATTCCTCGGCATGCTGCATATGGAAATCGTCCAGGAAAGACTCGAACGCGAGTTCAACCTCGAACTGATTGCGACCGCGCCCTCAGTTATCTACAGCGTCCTCATGCAAGACGGGTCGACCAAAATCATTGACAACCCTTCCGATATGCCTGAGCCACAATTCATAGAAAAAATCGAAGAACCATTCGTCGCAGCCACCATCATGTGTCCCAAGGAATACGTAGGCAACATCATGGAACTCTGCCAAAGCAAACGCGGTGAATTCAATACAATGGAATACATCGATGATAACCGTGTGCAGATTCTTTATGATCTGCCTTTGCTTGAAATCGTCTATGATTTCTTTGACAAACTCAAGTCATCCTCGAAAGGCTATGCGTCTTTCGATTACGAATTCAGGAAAAGACGGGCGTCTAACCTAGTCAAAATGGACATCCTCATCAACGGTGAGAAAGTGGATGCCCTCAGTGTGATTGTGCACCGTGAATTCGCATTCAGACGCGGCAAGGCGATAGTGGACAAACTCAAGGAAATCATACCAAGGCATATGTTCGAAGTGCCCGTTCAAGCTTCCATCAATAATAAAATCATCGCAAGAAGCACCATCAAGGCGATGCGTAAAAACGTGCTTTCCAAGTGCTATGGAGGCGACATCTCACGTAAGAAAAAACTTCTTGAGAAACAAAAAGAAGGTAAGAAACGCATGAAAAACGTCGGAAACGTGGAAGTCCCACAGGAAGCCTTCCTGTCTGTACTGTCTTTGGATGAATAATATGGACGCTCTTTATATCCACATTCCTTTTTGTGCGCAGATTTGTGCGTATTGTGATTTCGCAAAAGAAGTGACGAAAGTCGACAAGCGAAAAACCTACATGCAAAATCTCTTTAGTGAACTCAAACACCACACGCAAGCACTTACTCAAGTGCGTTCAATATTCATCGGGGGTGGCACCCCGAGTCTCCTCGATGAAGCGGATTTACGCGGGCTTTTCAAGACCCTTGAGTCCATGGGTCTTGACACGGTCAAAGACATTACCATCGAGGCCAATCCAAGTGATGTTACCAAGGATCTGGCCCACCTCCTCTATGAACTTGGGGTAAGTCGCGTCAGTCTCGGCGCTCAGAGTTTCAATGAAGCCAACCTGAAGTTTCTCAAAAGAACCCATACTCCCGAAGCGATAAAGCAAGCGGTCATCAATTTGAAAGATGCAGGAATTGAGAATATCAACCTTGATATGCTGTTTGCGATTCCCAATCAGACATTGGAAGATTTGAACCGTGATATTGACCTTGCGCTGAAACAAGGCGTCACGCACATCTCTTATTACAGTGTGATTGTTGAAGACAACACGGCACTCAGCCGCTGGTTGGAACAGGGCTTGGTCGCACCTGTGAGTGAGTTTTTGGAAGCGAGTATGTATGAAACAGTGATCAAGCGTCTCAAAGATTCAGGTTTCAAACATTATGAAATAAGTAATTTTGCCAAAGCGGGTTTTGAATCCATCCACAACACGATGGTATGGGAAAGCCATGATTATCTCGGAGTAGGGACCGGGGCCCATTCCAAATGGCGCAATGAACGATTTTACAATGTAAGAAGCATCAAAAAATACAATGAACGAATCGAAAATGCACACTCACCCATAGCGGATCACTATCCCTATGAACCCATGCGGGATTTTTTGCTTATGGGGCTCAGGCTCATGAGAGGCATTGATATGAAGGCCTTTGAAAAGCGTTTTGACGTCGAGGTGTTTGACGCGTTCCCACCCTTGAGAGACTGCGTTGAAAGTGGCTTGCTGAAGCAGGAAGACGGCCGTCTTAAATTCACCCATAAAGGCCTTTTTCTAGGCAATGAAGTCTTCATGAAACTTTAAGGATGTGTTAAAGTGTTGAAACAGTTGCTCAAGGAATATGAATACGAACTCAAAAGTTCATCAAGACTATCAAAACACTCGCTTGACGCGTACCTCCGTGATGTCAAGAGTTATGTAGAGTACCTTGTGGCGCGTGATATAAAAAATCCGGCCCATATTACCAAGCAAACGCTCAACCGCTACATCATGACACTCAGAAAAAAGAAACGAGCCGCCTCGACGGTGTCGAGGAAATTGTCGGCAATCAAAGGGTTTCATCAATTTTTGCTGGATGAAAAACTTGTGGATGACAATGTGACGCTCATGGTGCACAGACCCAAAAAAGCAAAGAAGCTTCCGTCCATCCTCACCATCGATGAAATGGACCGGCTCATTGAAGCCTCAAGAGGGGACACGCCCCTTGAGTTGCGCAACACCGCAATGCTTGAAATGCTTTATGGCAGTGGCATAAGAATCAGTGAGCTGACTGGCTTGCATACGGATGATCTGCATATCAACGAAGGTTTTGTGAACGTCACTGGCAAGGGCCACAAGGAACGCATTGTTCCAATGGGGTCTTCGGCTCAAAAAGCCCTTAAACACTACCTTGAATCCGGCAGATTGAAACTCTCAAAGACTCCCACGCCTTATGTGTTTTTGAATAACCGAGGGCTGGCTATCAGTCGTGTGGGCTTTTTCAAGATATTGAAGCGTCTTGCCTCAAAGGCGGGCATTGACAAGACCGTGAGTCCCCATACGCTACGCCACAGCTTTGCAAGTCATATGTTGGAAGCCGGGGTGGATCTGCGTTTTGTGCAGGAGATGCTCGGACACACCGACGTCTCGACTACGGAAATCTATACCCACATCAACAAACAGCAACTTATTGCGGTGTATGACAAATACCATCCGCATGCATACAAAAGGAGAGAATGACCCCATGTTTAAAAGAATATTCACCATCGTCATCGACAGTGTCGGCATTGGCGAATTGCCAGATGCCAAGGCTTTCGGAGATGAAGGCTCCAATACAATCAAGAACATCGCCCTTGCAGAAGGGGGCATCACCCTGCCGGCCATGGAAAGTCTTGGCTACGGCAATCTCAGTGATATATCCGGAGTGGCGAACGTTAAGAATCCCATCGGAAGCTATACGAAAATGAAAGAGATTTCCAACGGAAAAGACACCATGACAGGCCACTGGGAAATCATGGGGCTCAAAATTGAAACCCCGTTTAGAACGTTTACCGATACAGGCTTTCCTGATGAACTCATCAAGCAACTTGAAGAAAAAACCGGGCGTAAAATCATCGGCAATAAAGCCATGAGTGGCACGAAAATCATCGAAGAACTCGGTGAACACCATGTCGCGACGGGCGATTTGATTGTCTATACATCGGCAGACAGCGTACTTCAGATTGCGGCGCATGAAGGCATCGTAAGTCTCGAGGAGCTTTATGAAATCTGTGAAACCGCCCGTGAGCTGACCCGTCATGACCCGTATAAACTTGGAAGAATCATTGCGAGACCGTTTATTGGAGACAAGGAGAACGGTTTCAAGCGGACTGCGAACCGTCATGACTATGCGCTCAAGCCCTACAGTAAAACCACCCTCAACCATTTGAAGGATGCGCACTATACGGTCGCTGCCTTTGGGAAGATTGAAGACATCTATGATGGTGAAGGCATCACTGAAAGTCTAAGACAAAAGAGTAACGACGAAGGCATGCGCCATTTCACTGAGTACGCCAAAAAACCGTTTGAGGGTCTCGCCTATTTGAATCTTGTCGATTTCGATGCCTTGTACGGGCACCGTCGTGATTCAAAAGGCTACAAGGACGCACTGGAAACATTTGACGCCCAACTTCAGATACTGATGAAGGAAATCGGTGAGGATGATCTGCTCATGATTACGGCGGACCATGGCAACGATCCGACATTTAAAGGCACTGATCACACCCGTGAATACGTGCCCCTGCTCATCTACTCGCCTTCCATTACACCTAAAGCCTTGCCAATAAGAGAAACCTTTGCGGATATCGGGGCCACCATTTCAGACAACTTCAAAGTCGCTCTACCCGATTACGGCACCAGTTTTCTTGACGCCCTCAAATAAGATCGCTCAGTGCGGTCTTTTTTTTTGCATGAAAAAAGAGGCATTGGCATGCCTCTCATTAAAGTAGATTGCTGTAACGTGCTTCAATGTCCTTGAGTGTATCCTTGAGCTTGGTTTGTTTTTGCTTTTCAAGCTGTTTGAAGGTCTTGTTTTGTGAAACGGATACTTTCTTCAAGAACCGTTCATACGCTTTCAAGGTGGGATTCAGGGTGTCATCCATGGTTTTTCGGATGGTTTTGAGATGTGCTTTATTCTCTTTCATGTGGGTATCGAAACTTCTTTCCAAAGCGTCGTAATCACTTGATTTACGGTTCTTTTTAAGGGTGTCGAGGGTGCTGAGAGCCTCCGTGATGGTGTGATTGATTGAAGCATCACGGTCCTTTTCATCAAGAGAAGCCTTCAGTGATTCCGCCTTGTTGAAGGTGGCGTCTATTTTGTCGTCTATGGCTTTGAGGGCCGCTTCGGTTTGGCTTCTTTCCTGGGTTAAAACCTCTTTGATTTCTGATCTTTTTTCTTTAAGGCTATCTTTTTTCTTGTCGATTGATTTCTGGGTGGCTTCATCGAATTCAATGGATTCGAGCGTGTCTTTGAGTTTTTTGATTTTTTCCTTAGGTTGATTGACTTTTTGCTGGTAAAGCGTATTGGCTTCTTCAATTGCTTCATTGAATCGCTTTTCAGCTGTTTGAGAGGCTTCGTCTTCGATGGTGTTGCCAAGCAGTTTCTCATTGCCAGATGAATCCTTGAATGCGCCCAGTTTCTGATCGGTCTGTTCAAGCATATCCTTGAAGGTCTTGATGGTTTTCTCTTTTAACTGGCGGGCGTCCTCTTTGGCTTTCTCTGCCCGGTTTTTGGCGCCTTCAATCTGAGAAAGATAGCGTTTGACCGTATCATCATTGGCTTCCTCTTGTTCAATGGTTTCAATTTTTTCGTTGTAGGAAGAGCGGATGGCGGTTTCTTGTTCCTTGAGTTTTCTTTTGTCTCTTGGGTCGGTGAACAAGGCTTGTCTGTATGCGAGGTCGCTTAGTTTGCGGTCACGTTCGTTTTTGAGTTCATGGATGTCGCTTCGGTAAGTCTGTCTTCTTTGATTGAGTTTTTCCTTGGCGTATTCAACTTCGCGTTTGAGGGCGGTATCAATGTTTTCAAGGCGAACCTGATATTCGTTTTCAGCGTACTTGATTTGTTGTCTGGCGAAGTGCATCTGACTTTCAAGCGTGGTGGAAATCATGGATTCGTTGACACTCGCACCTACGTTCAGTCTTTCCGCCTGGGCTTTTGTCAAAAGCATTTCATTGTCGTAAAGCGAGCGGATTTTCAGAAGCTGAAGTTCGTATTCCTTGTCGGCAAGTTCGATGAGTCCTTGTTGGTATATGAGTTCGTTCTTGGCGTTTTCCTGTTGGTAGGTTTTATCGATATCAGCCAAGCGTGTAGCCTTGGTGAGGGCGTAATTGACTTTTTTCTCCTCATTGTGAAACTGCATGTTGAGGGTGTGTTTTCGGATGACGCTCTGGATGTGCTTTTTGGCTTTGGTTTGTTTCAAGGCGATGGTTTTGTAAGTTGTGGCCAAATCGATTTGTGAGCGCGTAAAGGTATGTTTGAGCGTACTCAGGGATTTGGAGGCTTCACTGAGATCTTCCATGAAGGTTATTTTTGTATCAAACATGAGTTTTTCAAGTTTGGACGCAAATGTCAAAGCATCCTTAAGAAGGGTTTCATAGGCCTGCGTGGTTTTCAAAAGGGTCGCTTCCAATGTCTGATTGAGGGCGAGGTCCTTTTTAAGGGCATCGTAATCGTCTTGAACCTTGAAAAGCTCTTGTGAATCGTTGAATTGAAGATCAATCTGATTTTTTTCAAGGTCAAGTGCGCTTTGTTTTCTGGCGAAGTCCTTCTCAAGTTCGAGTTTTTCCTTGTAGAGTTTTGTGCGCTCTTTACGGATTTTCTTCTCTACTTTGTCTTGAAGCTTGCTTTCGGATAAACCTTTTTCCTGCGTAGACTTTTTCTGATAGGCTTTGAGAAGGTCTTTGAGTTCATCGGTTTCTCCGGCTTTCTCTGCCCGGATGATGTCAAGTTTGAGATCCTTGAGTTCTTTTTCAAGGGATTCCTTGTCTTTGTGCTGTTCTTCAAGAATGGTCTTGTATTTTTCGCGCATTTCCTGTTCGGCGTTGGCTCTCAGGGTTTCTATCCTTTCATCGACTGACGTCATAGCTGTTTTAAGGTCAGTTTTCAAATCGGCTTGTTTTTGTTGGAAGGCCTGGCTTTTTTCGTGGTAGGTCTTTTCCACCCGGCTATTAAGGGATGTGGTGTCTGAGCCGTCTGAAAGGATATGGCCGCGTGTTTTCAATTGGGTGAGAAGGGCATCCCTTTCTTCATTCAGTTTCTCAATGAACGTATTGGCCGCGGTTTTAAAGGCCGTTTGACTTTCATTGATGAGGGTAAGGCTTTCTTCACCTTTGAAAGTGGTATGTCCGATTTCAAAGATGGATTCTATGAACGTACTGGTAGCTTCTTCAAACGTTTCCATGTAAGAAGAGGGGGCGGTGGTTAAGTGCGCGCGCTCTTCGATATGGGTGAACAATTTTTCCTTGAGCGAATGGACGCTCAGTTCATAATCCTTCTTGATTTCACTGTTTAAAAAATGCAGGCGCATGGTTCTGAGTGCGTGATGAATACGGTCCTTGGACTTCAACAAATGGTCGAACTGAGCCAGGGTGGTCTGTTCGTCCTTTTGATTGATCTCATGACGCAGACGTTTGATTTCCTGATTGAGAATCGTGAGTTTTTCATTGGAGTCGTCCAGACGTTTCTTATGAGAGGCCTTGACTTTGTCGTTGGCTTCGACGACCTCCCTGATAAGATTCTGAAGGAGTTCGCTTTCTTTTTGCAAATCCTGATCGATGAGGGTACTCAGACTCTGATTGGATGGGGATTCAACTTCGTATTTTTTATTGGCCATGGTCGTCGAACTCCTTTCATGAGTTATAGATTCTGAACGTCATTTTTGATGGATTCGATGTACGAACTTACCAGTGTGTCTTGTTGGTTGAAGAGGTCCGTGGTATCAAGGGGTTCCGAATCCGTTTCAAATAGAGTTTCAAGTAGTGTTTGGGTGTCGCGTTGGAGGGTTTTGTTCAGTGAATCAAGTGTGGTTTGAAGCTCAGTGAGTTTTTCTTCAATCGTCGCTTCAAGCGTGGTTTTGCGAGCTTTTTTGATTCGTATCTGGTCCGCTATTTCCCTGTTGACCTTTTCAATCCGCTGATCCAGTTCGTTGGAACTTGAGAGCATTTTGGTTTCATACCCTTCAAGGGTGGCTTTCAGTTTTTCTTCAAGCGAAGCTTTTTCTTTTTCATACGCTTCCCTGGATTGCGTTAATTGTTTTTCAATGTCCGCTTTGAGGGATTCATGCGCCGTTTCAAGATTGGCACTGTCCTTTTCAAGGGTCTTTTCGATATCCGCTTTCTTGGTTTCCTCGTTTTCAACGTGGAAGGCATGAATGTTTTTGGCGTCTTCAAGACGGCTATTGACGGACTTGATTTTTTCGTCACTCTGGGTGTCGATGGTTTCAAGGTGCGTATTCAATTCTTCATCAAGATGATTAAGTCTGTTTTGGTAGGTTTCTTTGAGGGCTGCGTATTTTTCCTCAGTGTCGTTTTCCAGCGCTCGATAAGCTTCCAAATCGTTCTCATAGGCTTCTTCAAGAGGTTTCAAAGAGGCTTCATAGTCCTGATCAATCGCAGTGAGTGCTTCATTCAGTTTCTCTTTGAGGGCAGTGACTTCACTGTCTTTATCCTGTTTGAGTGCGTCGAGTTTCTTATTGAGAGGGGCCTTGGCATTTTCGTAACGAATATTTTCTTCGGCTTTGGCCTTTTTGGCAGAAGACCTGGCTTTTTCTATAAGGTCTTCATCGTCTTGTTTCAAGGCGGCGAAACTTTCGTTCATGGACCTTAGCACAGCGTCATGCAGAGCTTTCAAGGCTTTTTGTGTAGATTCGTTGAGCGGTAGAAGTTGCGCCTTCAAACCAGATAGAGAAAGTGTCTTCTGACTGCGAATCTTCTTGAGAAGGGTGTCAACGGAGTCTTCGTAGGTCTTAGCGGTTCGATCTTTTTTGGCTTTGAGGGCACTGAAGGATTTTTCAAGGGTGTTTTTAAGTTTGTTGAGTTGGCTTTTTTTATGACGCTTGCTGACGCCCTGACGTTTGAGCCCTTCTTCGAATTGATCAAGTACGACATTTTGGGTTTCTTTCAAGGTGTCGATGAAGGTATCCAGTGTTTGTATGAGACTGTTCTTTTTAGGGGTGCTCAGGATAATGAGTAGTGACTTGAGAGAGGCGTCTTCATTTTCAAGTGCATCATGATGGGTTGAAAGCCATTCAAGGTGTTGGGTATAATTGGAGTTTACTATCTGTTTTCTCGTATTCAGGAGGGCTTGTGTCTGATCGATGCGGGCCTGGGCTTTTTGTGTTTCTCGCTGCAAAGCCTGATCGATGAACGTGAGTTTTTCTTCGTGTTGATTTTTGGCATCCTCGAAGGCGTCTTGAAGTGAAGTTTCTTTCTCCCTGTAGGCCATGGAAGCGTCTTCGATGGCTATGTCATACTGTTTTTCAAGAGCGGTTTTTTCTTCACGAATGGTTTTTTTCTGGCGTTCCAGTGCTTGCTTGTTACGGTCGAGTTTCAGGCTCAAGGTTTTAAGCCGCCTGGTTTTTTCGGCATTGACGCCAATAAGTGCAAGATCACGTTCCTTTTGCAAATCAAGCGATCTCAAAGCCATTTTTTGATTTTCAATGGCTTTTTCGAGTGTTTTTGCGTGCTCGACGTGGGCTTTTTCTATTTTGGCTTTAGCGGCTTCCAAATCATGTTCAAGTGCAGCCTTTTCCATTTCCTTTTCGACTTGGACTGTGGATTTTTCAGCATTTTGATCAAGATCCAGGAACGCTTTTTTCTGTTCAAGACTTTTGAGTTCGAGGGTGTGTTTGAGAAGGGCATCCTTCGTTGAGTAGCGTTCATCCAGATTCATGAGCTCCACTTCGTGTTTCTTTTCCGCCTGTTTCATGTCGATGTTCAAACTGGCATCTTGTTGTTCGACAGAAATCTTTTCACGGTTTTCTCTGATTTTCTTGTGGGCCTCCTCAGTATCGAGGAAGAAGCGAATGTCGTCCGCTTCCTGATAAAGTGGAAGCAGGGCGACTGTGGTGTCCTTGATGGCTTCAATCTTGTCAGTTGCGTACTTGGAAAACAAGGAAAGCGTATCGTTCAGTGCGGTTTTGGCTTCATTGAGGAAAGGAGACAATTCACCTTTGGCGAATTCCTTGGTCAGGGTGTCTCTGAGATCACTGCTGCCGGATTGGAATACATCGAATTTGGCTTTGAGATTGGCGTGTAGATAGTGCACGGTCTCATCAAAATTCTTGAAAATATTTTCAAGAAAACGGAGGGTGTCAGAAGACAGTGATTTCAGGGTTTCTGTGGTCTTCTTGACAGCGTCTTCAAAGGATTTGATGTGTTCAATGAGTGCATCCTTGCGCAATTGCTGGAGTTCCATCTGTTTTTGGATGGTTTTGAATTCTTCAGGACTTTCCTCTTCACTTGTCCTGGCGAGCAGATCTTTGAGGCGAGCCTGTTCGAATTTCATATCCATGTTGACACTCGAGACGAACGTGTTCTTGTAGGACTCGAATTGTTTCCAAAGGTCACTTGCAGAGGCGTCAATATTCAAAAAGGGACTGTGGATGGCACTTTTGTATTCGTAAAGTTCTTTGGAGAAAGCCCTTATTTGTTCGTTGACTTCCTTGCGGTAGGTATTGAGCGTATGTTGCAAGGCATTGTCTGATTTTTTTATGGAGGCTTCAAGGGTGCTCTGTGTCTCACTTAAATCCGCATGAAGCTTGTTGAAGCGGGTTTCAAGGGTGGCATTCAAGTCATCGATGGTAGCCTTGTGGGTCTTGTAGTCCGCATCCAGTTTCTCCAGGGCATCCTTGAGAGAATTCTGGGTTTGGCGGGTGTTGTCATTGTGGTTCTGTTTGGAGAGTTCGAGTCTCTTTTCATAGTTTTCAATGCGTTTTTTATGGGTTCTTTCGATGTCTTTCGCGGTTTTTTGTTTTTCCTTTTCCATGGCCTGAAGGTCGGCTTTGATGGATTTTTTCTTGTCGCTGTTTTTATATTTGATTTTTTTGAGAGCTTCTTTGTGTTGGGCTTTCGTGTCACCAATGGATTGATCGATGGCTTCTTTTTCCATTATAAAAGACGCTTCGTTGCTGTTAAGCAATGCCTCGAAGCGTTCATTGTGCGCACGCATTTTTTTGTCATGCGCGTTTTGGGCCTTGTTCATGGCTTTTTCAGTATCAGCAAGCAAAGACTCGTATTCTTTTCTCAGTTTGTCCAGTTTCTTCTGGATGGGGGTAGCTTGCTTACGATACGTTTTTTCAATGGAATACCCACTTTTTTCTTTGTGCGCATCATCATAGTTTTTCATAAGCTCAGAGGGCCTCCTCTTGGGAAACTGTAGCCTTTTATACTATGTATTATTTTACCATAGCTTCCTGTTTAAAACAACGTTCATTATTCTTGACCGTTATTCTTTTGTAAAACAGGGAATTTTGTGTATAATTTGTAATGAAAGCAGGTGGATGTATGGATGAAAGAATTGTATCAAACGAATCACAAAAAGAGGATATCGAACAAATAGAACTGCGTCCTCAGTATCTGAGGGACTATATTGGACAAGAACACGTCAAGGAAATGATGTCCATCTTCATACAGGCTGCCAAAAAGCGGAACGAGAGTCTTGACCATGTGCTTTTATATGGTCCACCCGGTCTTGGGAAGACCACCCTTGCCCATATTGTGGCCAATGAAGTGGATGCGTCCATAAAAACCGCCAGTGGCCCCGCCATTGAAAGAAGTGGGGATTTAGCCGTACTCCTTACAAGTCTTGAACCCGGTGACATTCTTTTTATTGATGAAATCCACAGACTCCCAAGAGTGGTTGAAGAAGTGCTTTATCCCGCCATGGAAGATTTTGCGCTTGATCTCATTGTCGGGAAGGATGAAACCAGCAAATCGATTCGCGTGGATTTGCCACCTTTCACCCTGATAGGCGCCACCACACGCTTTGGAGATCTCACAGCGCCCCTAAGAGACAGGTTCGGCGTGGTACACAAACTGGAGTATTACGACCAGGGTGCTCTTGAAAAAATATGTAAAAGAACGGCAAGTATCTATGACAGCGAAGTGGAAATCGAAGGCGTCGCGGAGATAGCCAGACGTTCCAGGGGCACGCCTCGCATCGTCAACCGTCTTTTCAGACGCATTCGTGATTTTGCAGATGTCCTGAATGACGGAATCATTGACCTAAGCATCACGAAGACCGCCCTTGAAAAACTACAAATCGACCCGCTTGGGCTCGATCAAAAAGACCACGATTATCTAAGAGGCCTCATTGAAAACTTCGGAGGGGGTCCAGTAGGAATTGAATCCCTCGCCGCCTCAATCAGTGAGGAAGTGACCACGATAGAAGATGTTTATGAACCGTTTTTGCTTAAAATAGGGTTTGTCAAACGAACCCCGCGTGGCCGCGTAGCGACAGAAAAAGCCTATAAGCATCTGGGCCATGGATACCAGAAAGGATTATTTTAATGAAAACCAAGGATTTCACCTACGACCTGCCAAAAGAACTGATTGCGCAGACCCCACTTGCAAATAGAACCGATTCAAGACTGCTCGCCCTCGATAAGGAAACCGGCGAGATTGACCATACTCAGTTCAATCAACTCCACACCTACTTGAAAAAAGGGGACGTACTGGTTTTGAATGATACCTCGGTCATCCCTGCGCGCCTTATCGGACGCAAGGATACCGGCGCCGTCATCGAAGTCCTTTTGTTGCACCAAAAGGAAGAGGATGTATGGGAATGTCTGGCCAAGAAAGCCAAAAAAATCAAGGTGGGCACCACCATCACATTCGGTGAGGGCCAACTCACCATGGAATGTGTCGAGGTGAAAGAAGAGGGCATCCGTCTTTTCAAACTCAATTATTCGGGTATTCTTTATGAAGTCCTCGATGAACTCGGCTCCATGCCCCTGCCCCCCTACATCCATGAAAAACTTGAAGACGGTGAACGCTATCAAACCGTCTACAACAAGAAAAAAGGCAGTGCGGCTGCGCCGACTGCCGGCCTTCACTTCACAAAACCCTACCTTCAAAAACTCGAAGCCATGGGCGTCACACTTACTTACGTCACTTTGCATGTAGGCCTTGGCACGTTCAGACCCGTCAGCGTCAGTGACGTCGAAAGCCACATTATGCACGAAGAGTACTACAGCGTCTCACAAGCTACCGCTGATATACTGAATACGGCCAAAGAAGAAGGCAGACGCATCATCGCCGTAGGCACAACGTCCTTAAGAACCCTGGAAACCGTTGCGAAAAAGGACGGCTACATACCAGAGGAAAGCGGCTGGAGCCGCTTGTTCATCTACCCGCCTTATACTTTCAAGGCTGTGGATGCACTGCTTACGAATTTCCACTTGCCTGAATCCACCCTGTTGATGCTCGTAAGTGCCTTCGCGTCCAAAAGCATCATCATGAATGCCTACCGTGAAGCCGCCGAAAAGCGTTACCGTTTCTTTTCCTTCGGGGATGCCATGTTTATCACAGACACGTTAAACCGCTAAAAAAAAGTCCGGAATGCGCTGCATTCCGGGCTTCGTTTATTCTCCTGAGCTGTTTGAATTTGTGTGAGGGTTCCCCTCGCTGCCAGGGCCTCTATCAGAGTTTGGGCCTGTGTCTTCACTAGGTCCCATATCTTCGCCAGGTCCCATGCCTCCATTGTCTGGAGGGCCGGGCATGGGGCCTTCAAACTGATCCTGATCAATGGATTCTTCTTCAAGAATGGTTTTCAGTTCAGGGATTTTTCTGTTTTTAAGTTCATCAAGCGTATAGGCGTTAGTTTCATTCAAGATGAGGTTGACAAGCCGCATTTGCATAAAGCCCATGCCGTGTTCTTTGGCGTCTTCGATTTCACCTTCACCTGGTGGGCCTGCGACGCTGCGCATCATGGAAGCGTTCGATACGCCGTTTCTTGACGCGACTTCGGGAACTTTTTGTTCAACGTGGACTCTTAGAGTTTCGTTTTTTTCAGTGTCTTCACCCGATACGGTGAACAGGACGTCATTGTTTTCACTGCTCATGTAGCCAAGCTCAATGGAGCGGGAGATGAGTCTGTCTATCGCGGTATCCAAATCATCGCCAATGAGATCATCCTGGTTTTCAAGCAAGGTTTCGGCATCGGAGTTGTAGGCATTCAATTCTACGACCGTGTCTTCACTGTCAAGGTCGATTGAAAAAGAAGGGTTGATTTCCATTTGAATGCTGGTCGTGACCTGGGGTGCATCACCTGGAGACGCGGGGGTGAACAAGATGATGGCGAATATGAAAACGGCGGTCATGGTCGCAAGCAAGGGAGCCAGACGCTTCAAACGATATGAACTGGTTTTTCTTGTTCTCGCATCGTCCATGAAGCGTGAGTATTCTGGTGTTTCCTTGATGGACGAAAGGACATCAGGTACATCCTTGTCGGCTTTTTGTCGTATGAGCTTTTCGATTTTATTGGTTTTCATAATGGTCACCTCCCAGTTTCTTTAATTTCTTCAAGGCATTTCTATAAGCCCAAAGCACCGTTCCCAGTGGTTTATCCAAAGACTGTGCAATGACTTTGTGGGTTTCACCATAAACGATATGGCGTATGACGATTTCTTTTTCGTCTTCACGCAGATGTTTCAGCAGTTCCTGAACCTCGTAGCGGTTTTCCTGTGAGCTCGATGTACTGCCCAAAAGCATTTCATCTTCGCTTGTATCCACAGACACTTCTCTTTTGCGTCTGTTGAATTCGTTTAAAGCCGTATTCCTCGCAATGGTCTTGAGCCAGGCGAGAAACTGGCCTTTTTGCTTGTATTTGTCCAGTTGGTTGATCATTTTTATATACGTATCCTGCATCAGGTCTTCGGCAAGACTTTCATCCTTTACTATAGTGAGAATGGTATAGTAAACGGGGGTTTTGGTATTTTCGTATAAGCGGTCAAAAGCGGATTCGTCACCTTTTTTAAACGCCTTAAGGTCTTTTTCCAGGTCTTTGTTATTCACGAAAGGGCACCTCGATTGTCCGTTTCATCTATTAAACAGACGAAACGTTGATTTTATTGGATTTAGTAGGAATTTTTTTAAAATTGCAGGCTCATTATATCATAAGGTGTGTTACAGTGGTATGATGAGAATGAAAGGAATGAATGCCATGTTGAATTTAGTCGCCACTGCCGCCTTTGGTATAGAAGCGGTTGTTAAAAGAGAATTGGAACAAGCAGCGATAGAGGTCGTCAGTACGGAAAACGGCCGTATCCATTTCGAAGGGTCCGTTGAAACCATGATCTGGGCCAACTTGAATCTTAGAAGTGCAGACAGAGTTTATGTACAAATAGGGAAGAAGGACGAAGTCACTTCGTTTGATGAACTCTTTGACTGGATTCTCACCCTGCCCCTTGAAACCTATTTGGATGTGCGTGGGCGTTTCATTGTGGACGCGAAAGCTGTTAAGAGTACACTCCACAGTCCCAGGGATATTCAAAAGATTTCCAAGAAAGCCCTGATTGAACGACTCACCAATTATACCGGTGAGTCCGTATTCAAAGAAGACGGTCCGAGGCACAGACTGCAAGTCGCCATGTTCAAAGATACTGCTGAAATCCTCCTTGATACCTCAGGCGATGGCCTTCACAAGCGAGGGTACCGTACAGGCCAAGGGGAGGCTCCACTCAAAGAAACCCTTGCGGCGGCGTTGATTCAGCTTAGTTTCTATGGTGAAAACCGCGTCCTCTACGACCCATTTTGCGGCTCAGGTACCATTCCAATAGAAGCGGCGATGATTTGTAGAAACATCGCGCCTGGACTCAATCGTCACTTTGATTTCGAACATTTCATCTTCAGTGACGCATTGACACTTAAAAAAGTTCGTAAAGACGCGTACAAGCAAATCAAAACCGACAATGACTGCAAGATCATTGCGAGTGACGCCGATTTCAAGATGATCAGCATCGCAAAGGAAAACGCGGAAAATGCCGGAGTCGACGATGCCATCCATTTTGAAACCGCACGGTTTGAATACCGCACTTTCGATATTCCCTACGGCATGGTCATCACCAATCCGCCTTATGGTGAAAGAATAAGGGATGAAGACATCAAGGGCCTTTATGAAATCATAGGAAAGATCATGAAATCACAAAAAACCATGTCTTTTTACATTTTGTCAGGCCTCATGGGCGCGGAAAATGCCATGAAGGCGAGAGCCAAGAAAACCCGTGTGCTTTTCAATGGGGATATGAAGGTCAGATACTATATGTATCCCGGTCCGAAACCCCCTTGGAAATAAAAATAAAAAAATAAAGCAAAGTTATGACAAGGTGTCATTAATGTGCTATAATGGCTTCGGTGATTTAATATGATGAAAAATACAAGTGCATTAACAAAAGACGAACGCAAAAGCCATTTGATTTTAAAAGACCCCAATATCTACAAGGGTCTGATTCTTTTGGCGTTGCCACTCATGATCAACAACTTTTTAAGAACCTTTCACGATATGGTGGACATGTACTTTGTCTCAAAGATACCCGACCTCGCAAGTGAATCGGTATCCGCGATACAAATGACTTTTCCCGTAGTTTTCACGTTCATATCCCTTGGCATCGGGCTTTCCATTGCAGGAACGACCCTCATTGGTCAGCACCTCGGGGCTCAAAACAAGAAAATGGCAAGACACTACGCATCCAAACTCTTCTTGATTGCGCTCGTAGGCGGCATCCTGTTTGCGGCAATTGCCTACCTTTTCGCGCCGGCCGTCATTGGCTGGATGGGCGCTGAGGGCTACGTCTTGGAAGAAGCCGTATCCTACATGCGTATCCGAAGTCTCGAACTGCCGCTTTTATTCATCTTCTTTGCCTACATGGGAACTAGGCAAGCAAGTGGGGACACCCTTTCTCCAGTCCTTATCAGTGGGTCTGGGATTGTGCTCAACACAATCCTTTCTCCTATCATGATTACGACCTTCGGCTTTGGAGTAGCAGGCGCTGCATGGGCGACATTGCTTGGGAACACCATCGTTATGCCCATTGCGCTTTACCGTCTTTTCTTTGCAAAAACGGGTGTCACAGTGGACCCAAAAGAGATTTTTACATCCAAACTCGACAAACACCTTCCATTTGAAGACAAATTCAAAACCCTTATTCGTATCATCAAAACCGTGGCCCCCGCATCATTTGGTCAGGCCATTACGGCCATCGGCTTTGGGGTCATGAACGGAGTCATATTCTCTTATGGTGTGGAAACCGTCGCCGCATTCGGTGTGGGAACCCGTCTGATTTCCATGGTGCTTCATCCTGTCATGGCCATGGGCGCGATTCTTTCTGCATACATCGGACAAAACATCGGGGCCAAGAATCCAGAGCGGGCCAAGGAAACCATGGTCAAGACGTTCAAACTCTCAATCGGCATCATGACGGCCGGTTCGCTGTTGTTGCTGCCTTTACGCGGGCCCCTCGCCTCAATCTTTTTAGCAGAAGACCCCGTAGCGCTCTCGCTTACAAAGGACTTCATGTACTACATCCTCCTTGGGCTTCCACTGATGGCCGTTTACCAGACCTTCATCGGGACTTTCAATGGAACCGCGAACACGCAATACACCTTCATCCTTGCGGTTACACGCCTCTGGGGTATCAGACTGCCGCTCATCGTCCTTTTCGGACAGCTTTTTCCACAAAGAGGCTCTCAGGTTATCTGGGAGGTCATGCTCATCAGCAATCTCTTGATTGCAGTGGTGGGGTATATTCTATACAAACGCGTGGACTTCAAACCGAAAGTCGATGTTGATCGGAAAACGCGCAAAGCTCAAAGGCGCATGAAACAAGACCCTACCTTGAAAAATGCCTAGAAACCCCATAAAAAAAACAGGCCATCTCTACGCGAGATGGCCTGTTTTTTATGGTCTGGTTGATACTTAGCGTTTGAACAACCCTTTTTCTATGATTTCCATAATGACATCGGTGGCGCCGTCCACATCGATTTTATGATCCCCAAGATCAAGTACGATTTTGAGCCCTACGAAGTTGGTGATGCCCATGAGTACAAAACTCACCACTTCCGTATCAAGGGGTCTGATTTCGCCTTCGCTCACTGCGTGGTTGAGCCCCGTGACGTAACGATTGGAAAACGATTCATAATAATCGCGAAAGAGTTCACGGTCAATATAAAGCGATTCCCAGATGATGTTGTACATTTCCGGGTTTTTCTTTGCGTACTCAAGGAACGTGCGAATCCCTTCGCGTTCCTTTTCATAACGCGTATCCTTTTTACTCACATTCGCCGCGATTTCACGACGGATGTTGTGTGAAAACGTGGTGAGAATATGCTTGTAAAGGGTTAGTTTACTCGGGAAATAAAGGTAGAAAGTCCCCGCGGCAATCCCGGCTTCACTGGTGATGTTGCCAACTGTTGTACCATGGTAGCCATTTTTGTAAAACAACTTGATGGCCGCATTTTCGATATCGCTAAACGTAAGTTTGGCGTTTCTTGTGGTGGGTTCTTTGATGTTCAAATCGTGATCTCTCATTTCAATTCCTCCATACGCAAAAAAAGATGTGCATCACATTGACTTTGTAAGCGTTTTATGCTAGCACGAACATATATTCAGTTTATGAACGGGTATTCAGTTCTTGAAAAGTCATTCATAAAATGAGTGTGTATTCATTGCTTACAAAACAAGTATATTAAATAAATGAAGATTAAGCAAGTATACACTAAATTTAGGAGGTTATTTATGCAAAAAGTTTATCTGGTATCTGCAAAAAGAACAGCTTTGGGTTCTTTTTTAGGATCTTTAAGCGGAATGCATCCCGCACAGTATGGCTCCAAAGTCGTCAAGACAATGCTGGAAGAAACCAAAGTCGATCCTTCAAAGATCGATGAAGTACAAGTTGGCAACATTCTCCCGGCTGGTCTTGGCATGAACATTGCAAGACAGATTTCACTCGGTGCTGATATTCCAAACACCGTGCCGGCTTATACTGTGAATATGGTATGCGGCAGTGGCATGAAAACGATCATCAATGCGTTTGTGGCCATTCAACACGGCATTCACAATTTAATCATTGCCGGTGGCGCGGAATCCATGTCTACAGCGCCCTACTTGATACCTGGCAAAACCCGTAAAGGCATCAAAATGGGGGGCTATCAAGTCAAAGACCATATGCTCGATGATTCACTCACCGATGTCTTCAGTGACATTCACATGGGGGTTACGGCTGAAAACATCGTAGCCAAATACAATCTTACGCGCGAACAACAAGATACTTTCGCAATGACGTCGCAAGAGCGGGCCCGCAAAGCACGTGACGGGGGACGCTTCAAAGATGAAATCGTGCCAATCGAGGTTAAAACCCGCAAGGAAACCTACACGTTTGACTACGATGAACACATCAACGACACCACCTCATTTGAAAAGCTTTCCAAATTGAGACCGGCCTTTAAAAAGGATGGTTCCGTCACAGCCGGCAGCAGTTCAGGCATCAGTGATGGTGCGAGTTTCGTGATGCTTGCAAGCGAAAAGATGGTCAAGGAATACAATCTTGAACCCCTCGCGGAAGTGGTCGGTGTGGGTCAAGGCGGCGTGGATCCGAACTATATGGGACTGGGCCCCGTACCCGCCATCAAGCAAGCCCTTGAACATACGAAACTTGATTTCAAGGATATGGAACTCATGGAACTCAACGAAGCGTTTGCGGCTCAAAGCCTGGGCGTATTCGAAGACTTGAAGAAATCTTATGGAGAAACAGAAGAAAGTCTGATGGAAAGAACCAATGTCAATGGGGGCGCCATCGCACTTGGCCATCCCGTTGGCGCCAGTGGGAACAGAATCACTGTCACATTGGTTCATGAAATGAAAAAACGAGGCGTCCGTTACGGCCTTGCGTCACTGTGCATCGGTGGCGGCATGGGCACTGCGGTCGTACTAAAGAATATGGAGGAAAGTAAATAATGCGTTTAGAAAACAAAGTAGCGGTAGTAACCGGAGGCGCACAAGGCCTCGGTCAGGAAATGGCCATTCGTTTTGCCAAAGAAGGCGCGAAAGTCATAGCGGTCGACATGCAGGATCTTTCATACGAACAGGAAAACGTTGAAGGAAAAATCCTCAATGTCACCGATACTGAAGCTGTCCAGAAGTTCTATGACGAAGTCATCGAACAGTACGGTCAAATCGACATCCTCGTCAACAATGCGGGCATCACTGCGGATTCAATGACACGCAAGATGACCGATGAACAATGGAACAAGGTCCTCAACGTCAACTTGAAAGGTGTATTCAACCTTACCCGTCACATCGGACCTCAGATGGAACAAATCGGCGGCGGTTCAATCATCAACATCTCAAGTGTCGTGGGTGTATTTGGCAATATCGGACAGGCCAACTACTCGGCTTCAAAAGCCGGTATCATCGGTCTCACCAAAACCTGGGCCAAGGAATTTGCCCGTAAAGGCGTGCCTGTACGGGTCAACGCCATCGCACCAGGGTATGTATTGACCGACATCCTGAAAACCGTGCCCCAAGACCTACTCGACAAATTTGCCTCAATGACCATGCTGAAGCGACTTGGTCAACCTGAGGAAATTGGAAACGCAGCACTCTTCCTAGCCAGTGAAGAAGCAAGCTACATTACCGGACAAGTCATCAACGTAAATGGTGGCATGAGACTTTAAACAGGAGTGATACCATGGCAAAAGAAACCCATGTAGGCGTTGTAGGTACGGGAATCTACCTACCGAAACATTCACGCAGCGCCAAAGAGATTGCAGAGGCGACCAATGGAAATTGGACCGAAGACGCAATCATAGAAAAACAGGGCCTTAAAAGCGTACGCGTCGCAGGTGAGGATGAAGGCACCCAGGAAATGGGCGCCTACGCCGCACAGGACGCACTCAAACGCACAGGCACTGACCCGCTTGACATCGACGTCATCCTTGATATCGGTGAAGAGTGGAAAGAATACCCACTCACCACATCCGCTTTATACGTACAAGGCGTCATCGGGGCCAAGAATGCCTGGGGCATCGATATACAGAATCGTTGTGCCACATCCCTTGGGGCTCTCAAAATCGCCAAGGACATGATGATCGCGGACGATGATGTCAACACCATCCTTATTGTAGGAGGGTATAGAAACGGCGACTTCGTTGATTACAGTGATCCTCACATGTCAATGATGTACAACTTATCTGCTGGTGGCGGGGCGATGATTCTCAAAAAGAATTATGGCAAGAACGCCGTACTCGGCACCCACATCATCGCCGATGGCACTCTGGCCCGTACGGCCGGTGTGGAAATCGGTGGCACCAAAAACCCCATTACCCATGACAACCTGAGTGAAGCGTATAAATCCCTCAGACTCATGCAACCTCAGGTGATGAAAGACCGTCTCAAGGAAGTCAGTGTGCCAAACTGGTATGCATGCATTGACCGCTCGCTTGAAAAATCAGGCAAAACCCGCAAAGACATCGACTACCTTGCCATCCTGCATATCAAGCGCTCAGCGCACAATGGCATGATCAAGGATCTGGGTCTCACAGAAGACAACACACTCTATCTTGAAGACTATGGCCACCTCGGCCAGATTGATCAGATACTGTCCCTGCATCTTGGACTTGAAGAAGGCAAGGTGAAAGACGGATCTACAGTTTCCTTGATTGCGGCAGGCATCGGCTACGTGTGGGGTGCAAGCGTCATTCAATGGGGTGAATACCATGGATAATTTTCTGAGTATTCTCTTCAATTCACTTCAAACAGGAAGTGTCTACGCCCTAGCGGCACTCGCCATCGTCCTTATCTTCAGAACCAGCAAGACCACGAACTTCGCCCAAGGCTCTATTGGAACACTCAATGCCTATGTTGGGGCGTTGGTTCTCTCAAGCTGGGGATGGAGTATCTGGGCTGTCGCGCCTGTTTCCATCCTTACGGCGTTCCTGACTGGTGTGCTGATTGATACCTTCATCATAAGACCTGCAGCCAAAGTCAACAGAATCGCCAAGCAGATCATCACCCTCGGCCTCATCATGATCATCACCGGAATCACCCCATTTCTTTTCGGGGTCGATCCATATCAACTGCCAAGGTTCATTCCTAGTGGCAGCGTGGATGTTCTGGGTGCAAGTCTGAGATTCAATACCGTATTCACAGTACTCATTTCACTCGTACTCATGGGCGCTATCTTCTGGTTTATTCAGAAAACCAAATGGGGCCTTGCGATAAGGGTCACGGCATCCAACGAAGTGACCTCCAAACTGATGGGTGTGCCGACCAAGACCGTCACCATGATGTCCTGGGCAACCGCCGCAATGCTAGGGACGCTCGCTGCGCTTATCATTGCACCTTCAGGCAGTGTCAATCCGAACATGATGTTCAATGTGCAGGTCAGTGCATTCTTTGCAGGGGTCTTCGGAGGGTTCCAAACCTTCTATGGTCCTGTACTTGCAGCCTTTATTATAGCCTTTGCCAGAAACACGACAGCTTTTTATGTCACAGACATATGGGGCGACGTACTCGTATACATGGTAATCCTTGTATTCCTGTTCTTCAAACCTTATGGAATTTTCGGCAAAGCGCCGGTCAAGAAAGTGTAGGTGTGACAAATGACAGATAAACCTAAAGAAAACAAACTGCTTGAATACTGGAACGCTTTTGCGACTCTGGTAAAACGTCACCCCCACGTACAATACCTTATCTTCGGTCTTGTCCTTGTCCTTTTTGGTTATTTATCCAGTGTGGGCGTCTTGCCATCCTATTACAACAGCGTGTTCGCATATATCATCATATTCACCATAGTGGCATTGGGCCTCAATCTGCTTCTTGGGTTCAGTGGCCTCATTTCTCTCGCCTCCTCATCCTTCATTGGAGTTGGGGCGCTTGGCACAGGTGTATTTCTAAATCTGGGATTGCCATTTGAAATCGCGGCTTTGCTTGCAATTGTATCTGCAGCCATCATCGGGTCTTTGATTGGACTCTTGTCGTCAAAGATTTCAGGTATCTATCTCGCCATCTCGACATTGTTTATCGCAGAGATTCTCAGGCAAATATTCACATCCCTTGAGATGTTCGGAGGCGAGCGTCTTGACATAGGCACCGTGGAGTTGCTTGGATTCCTGGAACTCTCTAGAAACAGCCGTGCTCAGAGATTCTATCTATTCGCCATTATGGCGATTGTCATGGCAGTCATGATGATGGTAACTTACAACATCATAAAAAGCAGAAGCGGGCGAGCCTTCATGGGCATCAGCCGTAGTGAAAACTCCGCCGCCGCCATGGGCATCAGTCCACTTAAATACCGGGTAATGGCGTTCACCATTGCGACCATCTTTGCAGCTGTTGCGGGTGTGCTTTACGCACTTTACTATCAAAACGCGCCCACAAGGCAGTGGGGATTGCTTCAAAGTCTCACCATCATCGCCATCGTGGTTGTAGGCGGCTTCAAATCCATCTATGGCATGTTCTTGGGCGCCTTTATCATCCACGGACTTTCAGAATTGTTCTTAAAAGAGCTTCTGGGCGATGTTTCCTACATCTTCTCAGGGATCCTGCTTATAGTCGTCATCCTTTTCTACCCCAAAGGTGTTGCACACATATGGGTAGACATCAGGAAACTTTACTACAAATTCAAATACCGAAACAAAGAAAAGGATGTGATCAAAGATGAAACATGACGATTACGTCTTGAAACTTGACAATGTAACCATGCGTTTTGGGGGTCTTACAGCTGTAAACGGTCTTAGCTTCAGCATCAAGCCCAAGGAAATCGTGGGATTGATTGGTCCCAACGGCGCAGGAAAAACAACCATATTCAATTGTGTCACGCAATTTTATGACACATATGAAGGCGCCATCAGTTTCAAAAATGATGAGGGCTCTGTAAATCTGAAAGACCACAAGGTGACTGAAGTCATTGACCTCGGGATTGCGAGAACCTTTCAAAACATTGAACTCGTACCAGATCTCAGTGTCCTTGACAACATCATGATAGGCGCGCACAACACATTTAAAACAGGCGTTGTGCAACACATATTCCGTACACCGAAAGCGAAAGCGGAGGAGAAGGCCATTAGAGAAAAGGCCGTCGAAGCGCTCAAATTCATGCATATCGATCATCTCAAGGATCAGTTTGCAGGCGGTCAGCCTTATGGGGTACAAAAGAAAATAGAAATTGCCCGCACACTCATGAGCAATCCGAAGCTGATTATCTTAGATGAGCCGGCAGCCGGCCTCAATGACAATGAAACCGATGAGCTTGAAGCCCTTATTCACCGTATCAGGGATGAATATGGTGCCTCTATCTTGCTTATCGAACATGACATGGGATTCGTGATGGAAATCTGCGACAGGGTCTGCGCCATCAACTTCGGCCAGTTCCTTGCGATGGATACCCCTAAAAAAATTCAAAATCACCCCGATGTCCAAGAAGCCTATCTTGGGAAGGAGGAGTGAGCATGGCAAAAACATTGCTTGATATCAAAGACCTTACAGTCAGCTACGGTCCGATCACCGCGGTAAAGAATGTGAATCTTTCTGTAAAGGAAGGCAGCATTGTCGCCATACTTGGCGCAAATGGTGCGGGGAAGACCACTGTACTCAAAAAGGTGAGTGGCATCGTCGGAGCCGACAACGGATCCATCACGTTCGGTGACACCCTTATTACCGATACCGCGCCTGAGAAAATCACCAAAATGGGCATCATACAGTCGCCTGAAGGCCGTCAGATATTCAGTGATCTCACTGTATATGAGAACCTCATCATCGGCGCATTCACAGTCAAATCAGGTGAAAAGAAACGCGACGCCATCATCAAGGAGAACCTTGAACTGGTGTATGAGACATTCCCGGTTTTGAAAGAAAGAAAAAACCAGGTATCCGCCTCACTCTCAGGTGGCGAACAGCAAATGCTCGCAATCGGACGCGCACTCATGAATACACCGAAACTGCTCATCCTAGACGAGCCGTCACTCGGACTCGCACCCATGATAGTGAAAAACATTTTTGACATCATCAAGAAACTCAATAAAGCAGGCACCACTGTACTCATTGTGGAACAAAATGCATTGCAGACACTCAAGATTGCCGATTACGCCTACGTGCTTCAGGTTGGTAAGATCATCAAAGAAGGCGACGCCCACAAGATGATGAACGACCCAGAACTCATTGAAGCGTATCTCGGTAAAAAATAAGCGATTAGACTGTAAAAAAACAGTTAATCATAAAAAAAAGAAACCATAGGAGGGTATCATGAAAAAGATTTTATTATTCTTAGTAATGGTGAGTGGGATTTTTACACTCGCCGCATGTGGAGGCCTTGAAGAGGAAGACGTACAAGGTGTCACAGACGACTCTATCTTAGTAGGGAACACAGCCGCAACAAGCGGTGGATTCGCATCCGTTGGAGAACCGTTCAACGCAGCGATTCAATCCTACTTCGATATGGTGAACGAAGATGGCGGTATCGCCGGACGTGAAATCAACTTCGAACACTATGATGACGAATTTGATGGATCACAAGGTCAGACATTCACAGAACGCCTCGTCGAAGATGATGAAGTATTCGCACTCGTAGGCCACTTCGGAACCCCTACAGTCGGAGCAACCCTTGATTATCTTAAAGACAAAGGCATTCCCCAAGTGTACTACGCAACCGGTATCAGTGCCCTGTTCAATCAGGACGCTGAAGGTGGAGAACGTGCAAGCTTCCCAGTTCAGCCGATTTATGACGCTGAAGGTGAAGTCATGGTCGCACGGGCCTACGCAGAAGACAACGCTTCAAAAATCGGGGTCATCTACACCAACGCCGATGATGGGAACGGAATGCTCAATGGGATTGAACTACGCGCAGAAGATCTTGGCATAGAACTCGTGACGCAACAAGTCGCACCCGATGCAAGTGACATGTCAAGTGCCGCTACAGCGATTCAATCTGAAGACGTTGATTCCGTTATCGTCGCAGCCAACCAAGTCCCTGCACAAACCGCTATTAAAGCACTTTATGATGCAGGCAACACCGCAAATATCTACACCAGTTATGTAAACGCAGCTGCATCATTCATCGAAAACCTTGCGACTGAAATTGATTCTGGTCAATTCAAAGTATACGCAAGTGCATGGGTAGACATCTTTGATTCTGAAGGAAACTTCAACGAAGGCTACACCACATTCACTGAAAACGTCGATAGCGACTATGCAGCCAACTCATATGCCATGGCTGGCTGGATTGCGGCTCACTTCTTCGTAGAAGGTTTGAGACGCGTTGGAGAAGACGAACTCACTTGGGATTCTTACATTGACGCAATGGAAGAAGACCCTGTTGAAAACCCAATGGGTGGAATCGTTGATTATTCTGACGGTTTACGTGTTGGGACTCAGGCAATGGCGCTTCTAGAAGCCACCACCGCAGACATTGATTCAGACAATCCAACTTACGAATGGGCAAACTACCGTTCAGTGGAAGACATCGAAAGTATCCTAGAATAATAGCATTTGGGTTTAGGGCGATGCAAATCGCCCTTCACTCTTTTGAAAGGAAGATATCTTATGGCAAAAATCATTACAATGGATGAAGCACTGAAGAAAATCAAAAACCATGACCACATCATCTCAGGCATGGCCGCCGCAGAAGGGCGAGAATTCTTTAGCCGTCTTCATGAAATTGCGGACCGTGTCAATGAAGTCCACATCGACAACTGCCTGCCCCTCAAAGGCTATGACTTCATGACTAACGATCAATACGTCAACACTTTCAATGTGAACAGCTGGTTCTTTTCAGGAGACTTGAGAAAAGCCTTCAAAAACGGCAATATTGCCTACATCCCCAACCACCTGCATTTCGCAGGCGTCAAAAGAGCCCAGCATATCGCACCGGACGTTTATGTCGGAAACGCCACACCACCCGACAAACACGGCTTCGTGTCCCTATCGACTTGCAACGTGTATGAAAAACTCATGATTGAAAAAGCGAAGACCGTTATCTTGGAAATCAACCCGAACCTTCCACGCACCCACGGTGATGTCGAGGTGCATGAATCGGATGTCGACTATTTTGTAAAAGTCGACTACGAAACCCCCGTCCTCCCCGATATGGAACCCAATGAAAAAGATGAGAAGATCGGTCAGGCCATTGCGGACATGATTCATGATGGCGATACGATTCAACTTGGAATCGGTGGGATTCCAAATGCCGTAGCGAACGCCCTTCACGACAAGAAAGACCTCGGTGTTCATACGGAAATGCTTACCACAGGCTTCATGAAACTATTCAGAAGTGGGGCTATCACCAATAAGAAAAAGACCCTTCACAAAGGGAAAATGGTGTGTGCCTTTGCGCTTGGAACCAAGGAACTCTATGAGTTCATCGATGACAACCCTGCGGTCATGATGCTCGATGGCAACTATGTCAACGACCCGTACGTCATTGGTCTCAATGACAACCAGGTTTCAATAAACACCACCATTGAAGTGGATTTGACTGGCCAGTGTGCCAGTGAATCCATCGGAACCAAACACTTCAGCGGAACCGGTGGACAAACCGATACCGCAACAGGGGCGCAACGGGCTAAAAACGGTCGTAGTTTCATTACGCTTTATTCTACGGCGAACGTGAAAAACCCTGAAACCGGCAAACGCGAGGAAATTTCAAAAATCGTACCGACCCTTCGCCCGGGGGCAGGCGTGACACTCTCACGCAATGATGTGGATTACGTCGTGACCGAGTACGGGGTTGCCGCGCTCAGAGGCACCACCGTCAAGGAACGTGTTGAACGGCTCATCGCCATCGCCCATCCAAAATTCCGTGACGAACTCCTTGAAAAAGCCAAGGAAATCGGGTATATCTAATGGCCTATTTTACATTCCAGGGAAAAAGCGTATATTATAAGGTTGAGGGCAACCCTGAAAACGCCCCTCTCATGATTCTCAACGGCATCATGATGAGTCATAAAAGCTGGGAACTTTTCGTGCCCAATCTGATTGAACATTTTCAAGTCATCAGACTCGACATGCTTGATCAGGGTGAAAGCGACAAACTGGAAGCGGGCTACACTCAGGAACTTCAGGCGGATATGCTCAGTGCACTCATAAAGCACATCGGATTTGAAAAAGTCCATCTCGCAGGCATATCCTATGGGGGCAACGTCGCCCTTCAATTCGCACTCAAATACCCTGAACAAACCCATAAAATCGTGCTTTTCAATGCGGTTGCAAGAACCTCAGAATGGCTTAGAGACATCGGACGCGGCTGGAACAAGGTCGCCCTTACACGCAACGGGGAAGCGTATTACCACGTCACCATCCCACTTATCTATTCCCCGAATTTCTATTCACGCAAAATCGACTGGATGGAAAAAAGAAAGAAAACCCTTATTCCCGTGTTTAGCACACCGGAGTTTTTAGATGCCATGATCAGGCTTACCAATAGCGCTGAGAGCCATGACGTCTTTGATAAACTCCCACAAATAAAGACCCCGACGCTCGTCGTCGCGGCCGATCAGGACATGCTCACCCCGCCCCATGAACAAGAAGCCATCGTAGACGCCATGCCCAACGCACGGTTGATCACCCTACGAGAAACCGGGCATGCAAGCATGTATGAAAGACCTGAACTTTTCGTAACCACCCTTGTGGGGTATCTGTCTCACGAGGACCACTATACGATCTAGGAGGTTTTTAAAATGGACAAGTTGACACTCAAGCTTCACAACGGAGAAACGCTCGCGTATCAGGAATACCACGAAGACAAGGATGAAACCCTTGTGCTGATTCACGGCAACATGAGCAGTGGGGTGCATTTCGAGCCCATCATTGAAAAACTCGAAGACTACCATCTCATCGTTCCCGACTTAAGAGGCTTTGGCGATTCAAGTTACCACACGCGAGTCAATTCACTTGAAGACTTCGCCGATGACCTGAAAGCCTTTCTCGAGGCACTGGATATGAATACAGTGCATCTTGCAGGCTGGTCCACAGGTGGAGGCGTCGCGCTTAAATTCGCCGCCAAGTACCCGCACAACACAGGCAAGCTAATTTTGATTGAATCCGCGTCTCATCGCGGCTACCCCATTCCGAAAAAAGATGCGAATGGGCAACCGCTTCAAGGTGAATTCTACGCTGATAAGGACGCCATGGCGAAAGACCCCGTGCAAGTCGCACCGGTGGTAAAAGCCTTGGAAGACGGAAACAGCGCCCTTATGAAGATGGTCTGGGAACAAACCATCTACAACGTGAAAAAACCAGAAGACGACGCCTTCAATCGTTACATCTCAGAAACCATGAAACAAAGAAACCTTGTCGATGTTGATTGGGCCCTCATGAACTTCAATATGTCAAACACCCCTAATGGGGTCAGTGAAGGCGATGGCACCATCGATGACATCAAGTGTGAAGTACTCGCGGTGCACGGAGACAAGGACCTCGTCATTCCCAAACCGATGTTTGATGAATTGACAGACGCCCTGCCTTACGTACTCGTGGAGGCTTTCGAAAATGCTAGTCACTCCCCCATCACCGATATGCCCGGTGAATTGGCCAAAACCATTAAGACTTTCTTGAACGCATAGTCCTCCTATCATCCACACCGCCCAGGCGGTGTGGATATTTTTTTTTATCCCATAAAAGAAAAAACCCCCTTTCACACCAATCATGTGTGTGAGGTGAAAAAAATATGAAGAAAATACTGGCATCATGCGCGGTTTTATTGTTGGGACTCGGATTTACCAATATCCTGGCCTTGAATGAACCCGCGAACAAGAACCTGCTCGACCCTGAAGCATTTGTAGCAAACAACACAGAGAACACACTTGTTACAACCACGTCCATCCCGGTCACGCCAGGGGAAACCTACACGTTCAGCATGCCGGTCCAAAGTGACGGCGTAAGCGTAAGTATTCATTCTGAGGAACATTTCGATATTTACGTGGATGATGATGCGTCACCGACTGTAGGAAACTGCACCAAGGATATGTATGTTCGTTCATGCACTTTC
>JAGYML010000040.1 GCA_018400615.1 bacterium
TACGATGAATACGCGTACGACTTCGGTTGCACCCGGTGGAAGTTCATCTCCATTGGCACGTGAGAAGTACTTGACGCTTTGAACGATGCCGCCCCCACCGTGGGGTACACGGAGAGAGGTATCTCTGACTTCTTGTGATTTCTGGCCGAAAATTGCAAGGAGAAGTCTGTCTTCAGGGGTTGGATCCGTATGCCCTTTAGGGGTGACTTTACCAACCAGGATGTCGCCTTCTTCTACTTCAGCCCCGGGAATGATGATGCCGCGGTCGTCAAGGAAGCGTCTGCCTTCTTCACCGACATTTGGAATTTCACGGGTGATTTCTTCGTTACCGAGCTTGGTGTCTCTTGCTTCAACATCGTATTTCTCTATATGAATGGATGTATAAACATCTTCTTTTACAAGTCGCTCACTCATGATGACGGCATCCTCGTAGTTATAGCCGTTCCACGTCATGAATGCGACAGTTACATTGCGTCCTACAGAGAGCTCACCCTGATCCATGGACGGACCGTCTGCGATGATTTCTCCAGCGTTCACGTCCTCGCCAAGTTCCACAATCGGTTTTTGATTGAAGCAGGTTCCCTGGTTTGAACGCACATATTTTTCAAGTTTGTAAGTTTCCTTGGTATCATCACTCGAAGTGATTTCAACACGGTTCGCGTCCACATATGTGACGATGCCCGACTTGTGTGCGACTTTCGTCGCGCCACTGTCTTTTGAGGCCTTGTATTCAATACCGGTTCCGACGAACGGAGCCTCCGGTCTCAAGAGTGGAATCGCCTGACGCTGCATGTTCGCACCCATGAGGGCACGGTTCGCGTCATCATGTTCCAAAAACGGAATCGTGGAAGTGGAAATCGATACGATCTGTTTCGGTGAGACGTCGATGAGATCGATGTCTTCACGGCCACGCATCTTCGTTTCACCGCGGTACCGTGCAACGACGGATTCATCAATGACGAATTTATCATCGTCAAGGTTGATGTTGGCCTGTCCGATAACATAGTCTTCTTCTTCATCGGCACTGAGATAGAAAAATTCCTCAGTGACACGTGGTGCACCTGTTTTTTCATCTTTTACAACTTTGAGATAAGGCGTTTCCATGAAACCGAAACGGTTTACACGGACATAAGACGCCAGACTGTTGATCAGTCCGATGTTCTGACCCTCAGGGGTTTCAATCGGACAGATGCGACCATAGTGCGTATAGTGAACGTCACGAACTTCAAAGCCCGCACGGTCCCTTGTGAGTCCACCAGGACCCAGTGCACTGATACGTCTTTTATGGGTCAATTCATCAAGTGGATTACACTGACTCATGAACTGTGATAGCTGAGATGAACCGAAGAATTCCTTGAGACTTGATGTGAGGGGACGGATATTGATAAGCCCTTGTGGCGTGATATCCGTAGTATCTCTCGTACTCATACGATCCTTGATGTTTTTCTCGAGCTTGGAAAGTCCGATTCTGAATTGGTTTTTGAGAAGTTCGCCAATAAGACGCAGACGTCTGTTTCCAAGATTATCGATATCATCAAGCAAACCATAATCCTTCATGAGGTTCAGGTAATACCCGATACTCGCAATGATGTCTGATGACGCGAGGTGTTCGGCAGTTTCGCGTGAATCGTTTCCGATGACACTGAGCGTATGAACTTCTTCATAGCGGTCACGGTGTTTGATTTTAAGGGTTTCTATGTGGGCAAGATCAAAGTAAAGATCCTCTTTGGCAAAGGTTTCCTCCAAAGCCGTTTTCATTTCATCAAAAGCCGCATTGCCTTCCGCTTCGATGAAGGCCTTTTTGGTGAGGCCACGGTTTTCAAGATAGGCATCAATCAAAGCGTCAACCGATTGATAGTTCTGGCTACGAATGAGATCAAGCTTTTGTTCGTCATTCAGATAATCCAGATAAGGATTGGCATCCAGAATATCGAGTTGAATCGCATAATCGTATTCAAGTGTCATGCGTTTGACACCTGGAACACTGACGCGAAGGGCATCACGGTTCTGATCGAGCAAGGCTTTCGCCGGCTTGTCGATGATGGTGCCTTCACTTAATAGAATTTCGCCCGTTTCAGGACTGATGATGTCTTCAGCAAGTTCTTTTCCAAGCACATGGTTCAAGACATCCATTTTCTTGTTGACTTTATAACGGCCGACTTTTGCGAGCTCATAGCGTTTCGCGTCAAAAAGACGGCTTTCAAAGAAGCCGATGGCCCCTTCAATAGTCGCGGTTTCTCCTTGTCGCAATTTGGAATAGACTTCAAGAATCGCATCATGCGAAGACTTGGTCAAATCCTTGCCCAAGGTATTTTCGATATAGTCGTTTTCACCAAAGATGTCCTTGATTTCTTCTCGACCAGAAAAACCGATGGCTCTAAGGAGCGTGGTAAGTGGTATTTTCTTGGAACGATCAAGTTTGACAAAGAGCGTGTCTTTGGATCCGGTTTCATATTCCAACCATGCACCACGGTTGGGAATAATCTGACCCAGGTATTTGCTTTGAAGGGTTTTGCGGTCGATCTCTTCAGAGTAAAAGACCCCGGCACTACGAACAATCTGACTTACAATAACCCGTTCACTACCATTGATGATGAATGAAACTCTTGGTGTCATAAACGGAATATCGCCCATAAAAATCTTTTGTTCCTTGACTTCGCCGGTGCTTTCATTGGCAAGTTTGATGTTCACTCTAAGCGGACGTGCATAGGTCAGCTCTTTTTCTCTGGCTTCTTCGATGGAATATTTGGGCTCTCCAAATTCCAGATCTTCGAAGTACATGAGAAGATCGCCGGTAAAATTCTCAATGGGTGAAATGTCTGTGAGAAGTTCCCTAAGCCCTTCCTCAACAAACCAGTCAAACGAATTTGTCTGAACTTCTACCAGGTTGGGTAACTCCACATTTGACTTAACTCGGGAATAGTTTCTACGTTCCCTTTTTCTTCCATACTTGATTGTTGAATAATTCAATATATTCACCCCGTTTTAAAATTAAAAAAAGTGATTGCACTACAAAAAAGCGCATGTTATCGCATTTTGTAATTGTATCACAATGTTGTCAAGACGTCAATGTTTTTTGCAGGCCATAACATGGTAGCCTTTATGTTTTTTTATAATATTGACATCAAACATGGTCTCTAAATATTTAGCGGCAGATTGCGCGCCTTGTTTTTTTCGGATGACCAGCCAAAACATACCGCCGTCATTAAGCGATTCATAAATTTGCTTGTACATCGCGTAAAGTCTAGGTTTTCCGATTCTTATCGGAGGGTTGGATACAATAACATCAAAGTTATCCTTGATCTTATCGAGTCCATAGCTCTTAAGAACCTTGACATTCACACCATTCGCATCGGCGTTTCTTTTAGCCAAATCCATGGCTCTTTCATTCACATCACTCATGATTACGTTCGCATGTTTGCATGCGGCAATCGTAATGCCAATGACACCATAGCCACATCCAAGATCAAGCACTTTGGCATTTGGCTTTACTTCAATGGTTTCAAGCAGGACTTTGCTGCCTAGATCAATGCGTCCTTTAGAAAACACTCCATGATCGCTTATAAATGAAAATGTACGGTCACAGAAAGCCATTTCAACCAATGATTCATTGCTTTTGATATCATCTTGAGATTCACTGTAATAGTGGGTCATTTGCTCACCTCACCGATTGGCGGATTAATAGGCAAAAACCTGGGGTAAGCCCCAGGTTTTTTGTCTACTATGGTTATTTTACTTCTACTGTTGCGCCAGCTTCTTCAAGTTGGTTTTTGATTTCTTCTGCTTCTTCAGGTTCGATGTCTTCTTTAACGGCTGATGGAATTCCGTCAACAAGAGCTTTCGCTTCTTTAAGACCAAGACCTGTGATTTGACGCACGACTTTGATAACGCCGATTTTCTTAGCGCCAGCGTTTGTAAGCGTTACAGTCACTTCACTTGGTTCTTCTTCAGCAGCAGCTGGTCCAGCGGCTGCAACGGCTGTTGGATCAACACCGAATTCTTCTTTCATAAGATCGACGAGTTCGTTAAGTTCCAAAAGTGTTTTTTCTTTTAATGATTCAATGATTTCTGCATTGGTAAGTTTTGCCATAATAGTTTCCTCCTTATTTTTATCCGTTTTGTTGTTCTAGATTTTCTTTGTGCATGTTTATTGCAATTGCAACGTTTCTGATTGGTTGAATGAGTCCACCGGCGAACATGGTGAGCAGTTCTTCGCGGGTTGGAATAGTCGCAATTTTGTTGATACGTGCATTGTCCATGTAGTCTTCATCGACGACACCGACTTTGAGTTCCAAATTTTCATTTTCTTTAGCAAAGTCATGAATGACTTTCGCAGCGGAAACGCTGTCTTCATAAGAAAATGCGACGGCATTAGGCCCTGTGACAGATTCAAGCAGTTTTTCATAACCGGCTTTTTCTGCAGCACGGCGAATAATGTTGTTTTTGATGACTCTGAATTCGCAGTCATTGTCAAAAAGCTCCGTACGAAGTCTGGTAACCTGATCCACACTAAGTCCTTGGTAATCAGCGATTACGACAGAGCTTGCTTCTTGCATTTTCAAAGCAAGTGCATCGACTTCTGCTTTTTTTCTTTCGATTGCCTTGGTTGACACTGTTCCACCTCCTGGTTTTTTTTAATAAAAACGTCCTCTTCTGTCTGTAACAACAAAAGAGGACCATACGTTTATATGTATAGTGGTCTTTTGTCTCGTCAGGAAATTAAGCCATTGGCACCTGAGGTCTTTGACAGAAAGCGTTTATTATTTTTTAGTTCATTGAGCCGGCATCGAGTTTAATACCGGGGCTCATGGTTGATGATAGGCTTGCGTTGACGATGAAGGCCCCTTTGACCGTTGATGGTCTAAGACCTAAAATGGTTTGAACGAATGCCTGGATGTTTTCTTCAAGCTGTTTGTTTGAGAATGACACTTTACCAGCGGTAATGTGAAGGTTCCCGACTTTGTCAACACGGTATTCTACTTTACCCGCCTTGATTTCTTCTACAGCTTTTTTGACATCCGGTGTAACTGTGCCGGTTTTTGGATTAGGCATAAGACCTTTTGGACCGAGTGTGCGTCCAAGTTTCCCAACCTGTGCCATCATATCCGGTGTAGCTACGACAGTGTCAAAATCCATCCAGCCGCCGAGTACTTTGTCAACCATATCCTGTTCGCCGACATAATCTGCGCCTGCTTCTTCAGCAGCTTTCGCTTGATCGCCTTTGGCAAAGACTAAGACTTTCTTGGTTTTACCGGTTCCGTTTGGAAGTACGGTAGCCCCACGAATGTTTTGATCGGCCTGACGTGGATCGACGTTGAGTCTGAGAGCAAGTTCAACAGACGCATCAAATGATTCGAATGATACATCTTTAAGCAGTTCAACCGCTTCTTCAAGCTTGTAGGCTTTCAAAGCATCAATTTTCGCAAGTGCTTCGGTGTATTTTTTTCCTTTTTTAGCCATGATTTTCCTCCTAAATGTGGTCTAACGGAATCTCCTCCCACAAATAGCTGTCTGTTAGGATCAACTAATTGCTCAGTTCTTGACTGTGATTCCCATGTTTTTGGCAGTTCCTTCGATAATTTTCATTGCTGCTTCTACGTCGTTCGCATTCAAGTCAGGCATTTTTGTTTCCGCGATTTCACGGACCTGATCCTTGGACACTGAACCGACTTTTTCAGTAAGTGGGTTGCTGGCACCTTTGTCAACGCCAGCGGCTTTCTTCAACAAATCCGCTGCTGGCGGAGTTTTGGTGATAAAAGTAAATGATCTGTCCTTGTATACTGTGATTTCTACAGGGATGATATTACCCATTTTGTCCTTGGTCGCCTCGTTGAATTTAGAACAGAAGTCTTGAATATTGACACCTGCCTGGCCGAGTGCTGGACCTACAGGGGGAGCTGGATTAGCTTTACCTGCTGGGATTTGTAGTTTTACTACAGTGGTTATTTCTTTTTTAGCCACGATGGACACCTCCTCATTCTCGTGATGTGGTCAGCGGATGCAATGCACCCTTCCACTCTTAAATAAGCATGACAAAGTCACGCCATACTATTGTATACGAAAAGATTGACACTGTCAAACATTTTATACGTCTGTGTCAATCTCGTCGAAAGTAAGTTCGGCCGGGGTTTCCCTGCCAAACATTTCAACCAATACGGTCAAAAGTTCTTTTTCCTGGTCAATGCTGTCGATGGTCCCTACTTGATTGGCAAATGGGCCCGCTGTAACACGTACTCTCTGACCCACTTTGATATCAAGCTTGGGTTTTTGAATGATGCCCACTCTTTTGAGAATCGGGTTGATTTCTTCAGGTGGCAAGGGAATCGGTTTGGTGCCCCCACCACTACTGCCTAGAAATCCAGTAACCCCTGGCGTATTACGCACGACAAACCAGGAATCATCGGTGACAATCATTTCAATGAAAACGTATCCGGGATAGATTTTAACCAAACGTTCTTTTGTAGTCCCATCCGCACGTTTTTCCTGTTGAATTTCTTCAGGAATGACCACTTGAAAGATTTTATCTTCCATTTGCATGGATTCTATGCGGCGTTCCAGATTCACTTTGACACTGTTCTCTTGTCCAGAGTACGTCTGAACGGCGTACCACATTTTTTGTTTGTCTTGATCTGCCATCATGGTTTAGGCACCCAATCCATAAAGGAAATTGAAAACGGGGCTAAACACGGCATCATAAAGAATAAACATGGCACCGAGCACAACAATGAATCCGAGAACACGGGAGAAGTTGTTGTAAATGGTTGGTTTATTCGGCCAGGTTACACGGTTCATTTCCTTGAGACCCGGAATGAAGAAAGGGCCTACCGCCATGATCAGCGCCACAGCGCCTACAAGCATGACAATGATTGAGAATATGGTAATTTTTAGTGGTGTATTGAAAATCCAGAGATCTGTGAAACGGATTTCCAGAACTTCACCTTCAAAAATATACACTCCAAGCACCAATACGAGTGCGCCTAGAAATCCAAGCAAAAGACCTTCGAAAGGGTATTCCTTTTTGAGGATGCTCAGTACTTTACCAACTTTGTCTTGTTTTGTGTCTTTTTGTTCTGCCATAGTTTACAGCTCCTATTTACTTTCTTTATGGTTCGTGTGTTTATTGCAGCGTTTGCAATATTTCTTCACAACCATGCGTTTCTTGTCATCTTTGTGTTTGTACGTTGTGTAATTTCTTGATAAACATTCTTCGCAGATAAGTCTAATTTTTTGGCGCATGTTATCACAACCTTGCAAATATATAATGTACCAAAAACCCACTCGTTTGTCAACGTTTAACCCTCAAAATACGCATGTATTTTGAGCTTTGCACGGTGCACCGCGTTGTAGATGGATTTGGTTTCACAATGGTATCTGGTTGCAATATCATTGATGGGTGTACATTTAAGCACCCTTAGTATATAAACACTGAATTCAAATTCAGTCAATACTTTTTTTATTTCCTGCAGGTGAACTTCATAGTATACGGAATTTTCTCGTACACAGTGATTCGCTTCTGCAATGTAAGTCTTGTTGAGCTTGGTGATTTCTCTACGCCTTCTCAACCTGTTGATATGCCCACGCATCAAACGTTCAAAATTCATTTCAAAGTACCGCGTAAATGTCTTGTCGAATTTCTCTTCAAAGGTCAGTACCGATTTATAAAGCAAAATCAGGCCTTCTTGAAATAAATCGTCAAACATGTACGCCAGAGAGTACGAATGGATTTTCTTTGCGATGAAAGCGGCATAATTCGAAGCCAGGTGTTCAAGCGCCTGATCATCGCCTTCTTTTATACGGTCTATGACTTCATAATCATTGCTTGGATGAATCATCCCTGGCGCCTTGACACCACATCATAAAGTGCCACGCCTGCAGATACACTCACATTCAGGCTGTTGACTTTACCGTTCATGGGAATCTTAACGAGCGTGTCACAGGTCTTCTTAATCAAGGGACGCAAGCCTTTGCCTTCATTGCCAAGTACCAGGCACAAATCCGTATCCACATACACGTCCTCTAATGTGGAATCGGTATCAAGATCGAGCCCAATAACCCAAATATTGTGATCTTTCATGGTACGCATGGTCTGGTGAAGATTCACAACCTCTATAAGGCTCACATGTTCAATGGCGCCAGCCGATACCTTCACAACCGTCGCATTGAGTGAGGCCGACCGGTCTTTGGGTAGAATGATGGCAGTCACCCCAAACGCTTCTGCGCTTCGTAAAATCGCCCCGAGATTGTGCGGGTCAGTGATGGAATCAAGCATCAAAAAGAGTTTTCTACCTTCTTGGTTCACAACTTCTTCAAGCGACTTGTATTCATAATCCTGAACGTTCGCTCCAATTCCCTGGTGAGACCCCTCAAAACGCTTGTTCATGGTCTTTTTATCAAGGAAGGTCACTTTGATGTCTCGAGACAACGCCTTCTTGATGAGTGGATTGTGTTCTGACAGGCTTGTGAAAACCTCATAGATCTTACGTTCATAATTCAATGCTTCTTCGATTGGATTCTTTCCATAGATAATCATGGCAACACCTCATTTTCTTTCGTTGCCTTATTTTAGCATGAATGCTTTTGCAAGATGTTGAAAAAATCATCTTGTAAGTTTCCTTCAAAGGTTCATCGGTAACATTTCAAAAAGTTCATTCAAACGGGCTTTTTCATCACTGAGATGAAGAAACCCTATCAATGCTTCAAACCCCGTGGAAAGTTTATAGGTTTGAAGCGGGGTGCCTTTTGGTCTTCTGGCAGTAGCTTGATTTCTTCCTCTGTTCACCACGGCTTTTTCCTGCGTGTCAAGCCCCTCTTCAATCGCCTTCAAACAAGCGTATTGGCCCTGGGCACTTGTATATTTGATGACTTCCTTATGAAGCTTGTCGGCTTTCACGATGCCTCTTTTCAAAAGCGTTTCACGCACAAAAAGTTCAAAGACCGCATCTCCAATATACGCCAGTGTCTGTCCGTTATGCTGAACCATCAGATAATGCCTTTTTCAAAGAGTTTTTCACGCAGTCTGTCAGCCTTGTCAAAATCCTTGTTTCTACGGGCGTCCGTCCAGGCTGCATACATGGCTCGTTCTCTGTCGGAAAGTCGTTTAACATCCGCATCGAGTCCAAGAATATAAAAGAACGTGTCAAAGAGTTCGAGTGCGCCTCGAAGTTCTTCAAATGTATCCGTCTTTCTAAGAAGCTGATTGGCATATTTAATCAAATTTTGAAGCTCCGTAATGGCATTGGGCGTATTGAAATCATCATCCATGGCCGTCATGAAATCTCTCTCTATCTTCGAGAGTTCACGGTTGAAAACCACCTTTTTATTCAGTTGTTCATGGAGGTCCAGTTGATAGAACGTCTGACTGTAGACGCGTTTTATCTTTTCCCATTCATTGACATGGGATTGTAAAATATCGTCTGTATAATTGATGGGGCTTCTGTAATGCGTACTAAGCGTAAACAGTCTGAAGCCCATATAATCATAATCCAGGTCCTTGACGAGTATGACACGCCCATCGCTCTTGCTCATTTTCTTGTCGTCAATATTGAGCAGGCCATTGTGGATCCAGTAATTCGCCACATGGTGATTGGACAATGCGTGTTCCTGAGCAA
>JAGYML010000041.1 GCA_018400615.1 bacterium
ACTTTGACCATCTCATCAGGATTGATGCGGTCATTGATGCGTTTGAAACTTTCATACGATTCGAAGGCCTCGCTCTCAAAGAGGACGTAGCCGTCCTCGCTTGCGAGTGAGGTAATCGTATTGAGTAGGGTTTGTTTGTTTTTGAGGTACGTTAGTTGATTTTCGAGATTGAATGTAGGGGACATGGGATTACTCCTTTGCTCTATCGCGGTATAGTGTGAAGGGTTTAAAAAAACGGATATTGCGTTTTATCCGTCTATAATGATTGCATTATGCAGGTTCGATTGATGTATGGATTATTCTACCACTCTACTGCGATGGAGTCAAGGGTTGTGACTCGACTGTATGAATATTGATAATTATTTATGCTTCTTCGTCTAATAAAATAGGCGAATATGTAATAATGAGTGTACTAAGTGAGGAGCATGTCTATGTCTAAAGACCGTTTGGCCAAACCTCCCATAAACAAGGAATTGAGACGGATTGCGCTTCCTGCAGCAATCGGGTTTCTTTTCAACACGCTTTTCAATGTCGTCGATTCATACTTCGCGGGTACGATTGGGACGAACGCCATTGCGGGCATGACGCTCGCGTTCCCTGTGTTCATGCTATTGCTCGCACTCGCGAGTGGGATGGGGGCTGGGATGAACGCTCTATCCTCAATCGCGATTGGTGAAAACGACAAAACACGGTTCTTGAAACTTCTCAAAAACGGCTTCCTGTTAGCCATGCTTTTCGGAGTGCTCATACCGTTCATCGCTCCGTCCATCTCGCGCATGGTCTTCACCTTCCAGGGCGCCGATGAAGCGGCCATTGATTATGGCATGCGCTACATTATTACGGTCATGATCGGATATGTCTTCTTCATGATCAACTTCATCTTCAACGGCGTGCTTTATGCACAGGGCAATTCCAAGCCTTTCAGGAACTTCCTCATTGTCGCCACTATCGTGAACATCGGCCTCAATCCAATCCTCATTCACGGGTTTTGGTTCATCCCCGGGATGGATACCGCCGGGATTGCGCTTGCGACGGTGCTTGTACAGATGGGTGGAACCGTCTATCTTTACTTGCAGGTTCGAAAATCCCCCTGGGTCAACTATACGGCCTTCAAGGACCCTGAAGTCAGCGGGAGAACCGCGTTTGATATATTGAGACAAGGCGTTCCAAGTGCGATGAACAACGCAACCATCGCTCTTGGCATATTCGTCATCAACTACTACGTGCAGTATTATGGCGGCACGAATACGTTAGCTGCGTATGGAGTTGCCATACGGATTGAACAACTCGCACTCGTGCCGGCGGTTGGAATCAACGTGGCGGTGATATCACTGGTCGGAAGGTCCTACGGTGCGAAAGCCATCGATAGGATCTACACGGTATGGAAACGTGCGACCATAGGTGGGCTCATCATCATGGGGGTAGGGTGCTTTTGATTGTGCCTTTCGCACCGTTTCTGATTTCGCTTTTTGATGATACTGAGGCAGTCGTTGATTCAGGTGCGAGGTATTTGAGAATCGAAGCGTTCGCGTTCTTCAGCTATATATTCCTCAATGTCGGGGTAGCACTCCTTCAAGGGGTCAAACATCCTGCATACGCCCTTTATATCGGCATATTCAGACAACTCGTACCGATTGGGCTATTCTATTTCCTCGGTACGATTCTCTCCATGGGTATTGACGGTGTCTGGTGGGGAATCGTCATCATCAACTGGCTTGCGGTTGGCATCACGCTTCTCTATGCATCCTATATACTTAGAAAACTCAAGAGAAAAATCGACCAAGCCAATGCTTAGCATTAAAAAAGGTAGCCAATTGAACGGCTACCTTTTCAGTATTCAGCTTTTCTTCTTGTAGTCCTGTTTGCGAATGCTTCCGTCCTTTTTGTGAATGACAACGGAAGATTGCGTGTCATCTGCAAGATCTTCAGCGTAGTCAATGGCTTCTTCCTGGGTCTTGAAGTACTTGATGGTTTTTTCTGATTGTTCCTTGCGGACGCGCCACATTTTGTAGAATTCGCTTTTTTCATCCCTGTTGAGGGATACGTGGTACTTGGTTGCGGTTTTTTTGGTAGGGGAGGGTTTCTTTTCCTGTTTGCTTTCAGGGTCCGCCTTTTTAGTTTCGGGTGCTTTTTTTGTCTCTGTTTTTTTCTCAGGTTGTTGCTCAGGTTCTTTCTTTGAATCCTTTTTACCGAATAATCGTTTCAAAAATCCCATGATACGAAGCCTCCTTCAATGCTTTCTAACTTCATTATAGCATTCAACGGTACTCAATACCAATACAACGGTGTGCACAATTCACGGGCGAGTATGGTACAATGCTTGTAGTTTGAACACTATACTGAAATGGAGAATACTTATGTTGAAAAAAATAATCGGTTTTACGAGTCTAATCATATTGTTTGCAGCTCTCGCAGCCTGCCAGGATGAAGGCAGCGACGCGCCGCAAAACGAAGATACACCCCCTGAAGAAACACTGAGTGAGCAGGCACCGACTGTGGAAGACGGCTATTTGGCCGAAGATTCGCAGGACGGCATGATTCTGCATGCATGGAACTGGTCCATGTCCAATATCGAAGCACACCTTGAAGACATTGCGATCGCTGGGTTCAGCACCATCCAGATTTCTCCGATGCAGCCGCAAAAAGACTACTTCGGTGAAGCTTCCTGGGGTGGCAACTGGTGGAAACTCTATCAGCCGCTCGGTTTTTCCATCGCAACTGAGAACCATTCAATCGGGACCCTTGAAGATCTTGAGAGTCTGACGTCAGCTGCGGATGAATACGGCATCAAAATCATCGTCGATGTGATCGCGAACCATCTTGCTGGGGGAACCAATGAATCCCTCAATGAAAACGTGGAAGCCTTTGAACCCACGATTTACCAGGACAATCTTATCCACACCAACAACGGGTATGTCAACGACAATTCCCTTGAAGCTCTCACGCAAGGCGCAATGGGTGGATTCCCTGATCTCATGACTGAACACGACCACGTCCAGGAGCGTGTCCTGAGTCTTCTCAAGGAATACGTTGACGCAGGCATTTCCGGGTTCAGATTTGATGCGGCCAAGCATATAGAAACCCCTGAAGACGGTGAATACGCGAGCGATTTCTGGCCAACCGTGATTGAGGGCGTACAGGCCTATGCGTCTGATGATTTGTTTATATATGGTGAAATATTGAACACTGCGGGTAGCGGGCGTTCTTATACGGACTATACCCCTTATATGGGCGTTACGGCCAATACGGTCTCTGATGAAATCAGAAACGCTGTAAGAAGTGAGAACGCCGACCAACTCGCGTCCATCAATTACCTGAGTGGTGTCAACGCGGACGAAACCGTGCTCTGGCCTGAGAGCCATGACGACTTTGCGGCGGAACATACCAACTCCCTGGACACCTCCATCATCAACAAGACCTACGCTTTTCAAGCCTCCAGGAAAGACGCAACGTCCCTTTACTTCGCTCGCCCGAGCGAATCAGCCTTAATGGGTGAAGTGAGTACGTATACATGGAAAAGCGAAGTCGTAAGTGAATCCAACCGCTTCAACAACTTCTTCATAGGCAGTGAAGAAGAAATGAGTTCAAGCGATGGCTATTTCATGAATGAACGCTACAGCGAAGATACGTCTGGTCTGATGCTTGTCAATATTGATGGTTCAAGCACCGTCGAAGACATAGCCGTCACCCACTTGCCTGATGGGCAGTACAAAGACCAAATCAGTGAAACGTATTTCACAGTCGAAGATGGTCTTTTAACCGGTGAAATAGGAGAAACCGGCGTAGCGGCCATCTACAACAATCCCTATGAACCAAAACCCGCAATCTATGTATCCGATGATTATGAACGCGGAGATTTCTCGGATTCTTTGTCCATTACACTGAACGCCTACAACATCACAGAAGCGACCTACAGCATCAACGGAGAAACCCCGGTTGAGTTTGAAGGGTCACAGACCATTGAACTGACGCACCCTGATCCAAATGCCACCATTACCGTTGACGTGGAAGCGTCGTACAATGACTATACCGTTACTGAAACCTATACCTACCAAAAAACCAATATCTCAGTAGAAGAAGTCACCGTCAACGATCTCGACCCATCCGACATTGAAAACAAAACCGTCGTCGCCTGGGGCTGGCCTGAAGGTGGAAGTGGCCAGTGGGTCGAAGGCACGCTTGAAGATAGCACCTTTACATTCGATCTGCCCGATGGGCATACGTGGTTCTTGCTCGTGACTTTCCCTCAAGGGACAACCACGTTCGACTGGGACGACAAGATTGCACAAACCGGAGACAAGCAGGTACCAAGTGATGGCATTTACGATGGCAGTACACTTACCTGGCAGTAGTGTCTTTACAATTTTTATGTAGGTAAACAATGCGTAAAGCGGTATAATTAAGTATAACCAAACTGGGATGAATCGCTTTGCAAGGGACAAGTCAAGACATACTAAAAGGTGATACCATGGACATCGAGAAATACTTTGACTGGTTCGAGCACTTTGATGAAGGGGTTTATTTTGTAAGCCCAGAAAGAGAAATCGTGTATTTCAACGAAGCGTCTGAAGCCATATCGGGGTTCAAAAGAGACGAAGTTGTCGGGTCATATTGTTATGACAATATTTTGAACCACGTATCGGAAGATGGGACGAGGCTCTGTTTTCACGGATGCCCCTTGATGCATTCAATTGAAAACCGCGTGGTGAACCACGCTGAAGTCTATCTTCATCACAAAAAGGGGCACCGCGTCAAGGTGAGCGTCAAGACCCTTCCCGTGATCGAAGAGGGGAATGTGGTCGGTGCGCTTGAAATATTCACCCCGCTTGAAAAAGACAACCTTTTCCGCCAAAGCCTTGAATATTACAAGAAACAGGCGATGACCGATACCTTGACTGGCCTTAACAACCGAGCGGTCCTGGATTCACACGTCCCCGAGCTCATGGCTTCTTCAAAAGATGTGAATTACGGTGTTATCTTCATGGATATCGATGATTTCAAGGCCTTCAATGACACCTATGGCCATGGTCTTGGTGATAAAGCCCTTGAAGTGGCGTCAAACACGCTTTCACAAGCCGTAAGAACCTCTGATATCGTCATTCGCTATGGCGGAGAAGAGTTTCTCGTGCTCGTCTATGATACGGATAACACTGCGCTCACAAAGCTAGCCGAAAAACTGAGACGCATGATTGAAGCGTCCACGGTGGATCACGCCAAGGAACCCTTGAGTTTCACCATGTCCATGGGAACCACGATGGTGCATGCAAACGAATCCCTGGTACATGCAATCGAGCGCGCGGATAAAGCCATGTATGAAAGCAAACAAACCGGGAAGAATAAAGTGACTGTTGTAGATTAGGAGGGAAAGCAATTATGGGTTTCTTTGAAACCATTGATTATGAAGTCATCAAAAAAGAAGGCAATATCGAAATCAGAAAGTACGATGCCTTTCTTCTTGCAAGTACGAAAACAAGGAAGAACCCTTCAAGAGATACGGGATTTTCCAATGTGTATGATTACATTTCCGGCAATAACGACCAAAAGAAAAAGATATCGATGACAACCCCAGTCGTCACATACGAAGAAGAAAATTCCCTCGTTACCGGGTTTTATGTGTCCAAGAAATACACCAAAGACAGCGTCCCAAGACCGACAAGTTCCCAGGTATTCATCAACGAGCTTGAACCTTCTTTATATGCGGTCATTCGCTTTCGTGGTAAATGGAATAAAGAGAACTTTGATGAACATGCAAAGATACTTCTGAACTATCTCAAAGGCCATGATCTGGAAGTAAGGTCTCCACGTCTCATCATGCGCTACAACCCACCATTCATTCCCGGGTTTTTAAGACACAACGAAATCGCTTATCAGATTGATGACAGGGATTTTGAGTAGAATAAAGCATTCAACCAGACCACAATGTGAGCAAACCACATTGTGGTCTTTTATTGTGAAAAAAGATTAAATTATAAAGTGAAAAGTAAGCGTCTATTTAACCATTCGTCGTATAAAAAGCCAATTAAATCATTTGATATGAATCCCCTGAAGTAGATTCTGCAAAATACAAGATTGCAGAACACTGCTTTAGGGTTTTTTATGGGGAGAAGAACAAGGATTACTATGCAGGTGTTTTTTAAATGTTTACAATTGTGATACACTTGTAATGAAAGCCCTTGATTATGGGAAAGGGAAGGGATTTTTATGAAGTCAATCGGTGCCGAATTGTCGAAATCAATCAAAGAACAAACCTGGGTGTATCTTGAATATGAAAACAAACAAGGTGAAACCACCTTTTTTTGGGCTGCAATCAAAGACGTCTATCCCAAGGATAAAAGATTGCGTGTGGATATGTTCAATCCCCAGTATTATGACAGCAACAAAAGAAAACTGCTTGAAACCACACTCAGTTTCAACCGCATCAAGCAAGCCACCATTTTGGAAGAAACCACCTATGATGCGCCTCTAAATCTATACGAGAAGATTAAGACTCAAATTCATCATCTCCGATGGCTTGATTATGACGGTTTTGACAATAAAATCCTTTCTTACATGAAGCGATCATTCGACATGGACAATACCCCTTATCAAATAGAAGGGACGCTTGTTGACGGGATTGACGAGAAAACATTACTAAAAGAGAAAGTCTATCACTTAAGTGGTGCTCAGATCGATCAGATTACCAAAAGAATCATTAAGGAAAAAAACAAGAAAGTCTACAGTAAAACAGCCTATACCGTGCAGACACTCGCGCTCAATGATTTATCATTAAACACACCCAAGGGCACATTTGTGATTGCCTATTATCCAGTCAAGTTCAATCCCAAGGAAATGACCCTCACCCTCTCAGATAACGTGGTCATCAACAAGGTCTTTTTCACCGAAGGCTTTTCTCACAATCTGCATCATTATCTTGATATTGACCCTGAACATTTCATTGCCAATTACCAAGGGAACAAAGAAATCTACAGAGCCTATATTCAGGAAAACAAGGATGTAAACGAATCCTTGGAAACCAACCCTTTCCTAACGGAAATTGCGAGAGACATCACCGTCAATTTGAAAAACGAATATGCCGCCATTGTGAGTGCACATAACGAAGACACGATGAACACACCGCTCATCGCGTTTTTCGGAAACATGAATCGACGGATGAAAAAGCGGACTGAGCGCTCCGTTGTCGTTCTTGACAAACGTGTGAACATTGATCAGCTAAGAGCCATACATAACGCCTTGAAACAATACATCACCTATGTCCAGGGCCCACCGGGGACAGGAAAGACACAGACCATTTTGAATGTCTTGATTTCAGCCTTTTTCAACGATGACACCGTATTGGTCTCAGCCTCTAACAACCATCCTTTGGATGGCATCATGGAAAAAATGAAAGAACTCAAATACAAAGGCATGCCCATCCCGTTTCCAATCCTGCGTCTTGGCAACAAGACCTACATGCTTGAAGCGCTTGAAACCATCAAACAGTTCTACGAGACCTGTAAAAGTCTCAAGGTCTTCGAACAGGCCCTTGAGAAAGTCAAATCCAAAAAGACTCATGACATAGAAGCCCTCAACAAACTGCTTGATGATTATGAACAGCGACTGGAAATCATTGAACGCATGGAAGTCTTGAAATCATTCGACGCATCCACCAACGAATTTCGCGCGTCCATCATCATCGACGAAGAATTGGACAAACTATCCAGTAAACTGAAGACCTTGCCTAAGGTTTCCAACGAAGACGCTCTCAAACATGTCGGTGGAGTGGATGAACAGTTTTTCCTCTGGCTCAATTTCATGTCCATAGAACGCATCAAGCGTCTTGAAGAACCACGGTACAAAAAACTCTTTGAAATCATGGACATTGACGAAGACTTTAAACGCTACAAGGCGTTTAAAGAATACCTCAAAGACAAGACTGATTTCAAGAACCTGCAAAGAGTTTTTCCCTTTATCGTATCAACCTTGCACTCGGTGCCCAAACTTGGACCAGAAGCCACCACATTCGATCTTTCAGTCATTGATGAAGCCGGCCAGGCCAACAACGCCATCAGCCTTCCCGCGCTTTTAAGAGGTGAAAGGCTTCTTTTGGTGGGCGATCCCAATCAGCTTGCCCCCGTCGTGACCATCGATCCTGGCATCAACGATGCTTTCAAGAAAAAATACTCGATTACTAACACCTACGACTACAGGGACAATTCAATCCTTAAAACCATGCAGACAGTTGACAGAATCTCCAAATTCGTGCTGTTACGTTACCATTACCGAAGTCAAAGACCCATCATCGCTTTTTCCAACAAGAAATACTACAACGAAGCCCTGATCATAAAGACGCAATCCCTCAAAAAGGATGCCCTGACATTCTATGACGTGAAAAACAGTGACAAGTTCCAGGATAGACACGTCTCACAAGAAGAAACCACTGCAATCAAGGACATCATCAAGCAATACCCTGAAAAGACAATCGGTGTCATCACCCCCTTCAGAAAACAAAAAGAGACCATCGAAGCGTCTTTGGACTTGAAAGACACGGATAAAATACACATAGGAACCATCCACTCCTTTCAAGGAGATGAAAAAGACATCATCATCATTTCCCCTTCAATCAAGAAAAACACGAAAAAGAAAACCTTTGACTGGCTTAAAAACAACAAGGAACTCATAAACGTCGGCACTACCAGGGCCAAAGAGGAACTGATTGTGGTCGCGGACTACAAGGCCATCAAATCCCATAGTAAAAAAGATGAGAACGATCTCATGGATCTCTGTGAATATGTCAAAAAACAGAATTACAAACGCATTCGCGCGAAGAAAGACACAAACGATCCATCAGGCTACGGACTCAAGGTCCTCAATACGAAGTTTGAAGACACGTTCATGAAAACCGTCTCGCATCTTTTCACCGTACACACCGCTTTCAAGGTCAAAGAGAAAATAGCGGTGAAAAGCGTCTTTGAAAAAGATGGGCTTGATGATCCTGAACTCATCGATTACTATTTCAAAGGTGAATTTGATTTTGTGGTCTATGAGAGCGCAACGAATCAGCCTCTTCTCGCCATTGAACTGGATGGTGGAGAACACATGTTCGATGAAGAGACAAGAAAAAGAGACGACAAGAAACAGCGTCTTTGCCTTGCGAGGAATTTCAAACTCTTGCGCATTCCAAACGACTATGCAAGACGCTATCAATACGTAAGAGAAATCGTACTGCAGATGCTAAAAGCCTGATACAACGCATAATCCAATATGACAGGAGACACTTTACCTATGACTGAAACCCTATTGAAAGAAAAAGGCATCAAGGAACTAAAAAAACTAGGAGGATTTCATAACGTCATCTATGAAGGGCTTTACGAAGATACGCCCATCATCATAAGAATCAGCACCCGAAGAACACTCGGGGAAATCGAAGAAGAAGTCCGTATTTTGAATACCGTTCGGGATGACGTTCACACCATCAGGCCAATCAAAGTCGGAGGTGCATTCGTCAGAGAACATGAAGACGGCGTTTACGCCTTCTTC
>JAGYML010000042.1 GCA_018400615.1 bacterium
GATAGGAAACACAGTGCCATCAGCGGGTCTTCTTTTGAAGAGTTTGACTTTGAAGCTATCTTTGAGAATGCTTCATGGTTCCATTGGAGCGGCATCACACCGGCTTTAAGTGAAACAGCGGAGGACTTGACACTGAAAGCATGCCAGGCGGCAAAAAAGCACGGCGTGAGGGTCAGTGTCGACCTCAACTACCGCAGCAAGCTCTGGACACGTGAAAAGGCCCGGAAGGTCCTGGGACCCTTAATGGAACACGTGGATATCTGTATCGGAAATGAGCATGATGTGCGCACGCTTCTAAGCGACCCCTTACAAAAGGGTGATGAAAAGACGGATTATAGCGCCATTGCGGAAGCCTATGGTTTCACTTGGTTAGTCACTACCATCCGAGAGGGTGAGAGTGCTGACCGCAATTTTTGGAGCGCCGTAGCTTATGACACTGAGCGTTCCATTGAAAGCAAGCGGTATGACATCCAATCGATTGTGGACCGTGTAGGGGGAGGCGACGCCTTTTCAGCCGGCCTCATTCACGGTCTTATAAACAAGTATCCCATCAAGGACGCATTGGCGTTCGCCACTGCGGCAGGGGCTCTCAAACACACCATACCGGGCGACCAGAACCTGGTCAGTACAAAAGAGGTGGAACAGTTGCTTGAAGGTGGCAGTTCAGGCAAAGTCCAGCGATGAATGTATATTAAAATGAGACGAAGGGAGATTTCCCTCTCGTCTCATTTTTTATTACCAGAAAAGCATTCACTTGATGGAAAGAAGGGTGCCTGTCTCGGTCTCGGTGACCAGCAGTCCGAGATCCCCGGCGTGATCGAAACAAAGGTTTGTAGGTCTTTTCCCGGGTACCTTGATTTTGGTTTCCAAATGACCCTTGGTGTCGAGCACAAAGACGAATCCGGTGTTGAACACGGCCGCATGGATTTTATTGTCGCTTGAAAGCGCGAGACCATCCGGCTCCGCGTCTCCACCGATATCGTAGAATGGCCTTTTGTTTTCGATGGTGAGCGTTGTCTTGTTCCACTCTCCGATGAGGAGTCTGTGCTGCCATGTCTCATTGATGATGATCTGTGTTTCGTCGTTGATCAAAAGCAGACCGTTTGGAAAATACATGCCATCGGCGATCACAGACACATCGCCCTTTGGACTGAGGGCACACATGTAGCCCACAGGGGCATTCTCCGATCCGCCAGGACATGTGAATAGAATGTTGCCTTCACGGTCCTGAATGAGGTCGTTCGGCGCATTCAGCGGCTTGCCGTTCACCGAATCCGCCAGTGTTTTGGTCTTCTCTGTACGAAGATCGAGTACTCGGATGGCGTTCTTCTTGGAGTCACAGAACACCAAGGTGTTGTCATCCAAAACCATCATGCCGTTTGGGGCACCGCCTACAGGATAGCGTTTCAAGGTATTCGTATCTCTTCTATATTCGGCTATTGACCCACCGAGAAGCTCAACACAGAAAATTCTGCCCTCGCTTGTTACGACAGGACCTTCAGGAAACTTGAGACCGTCAGTCAATTGTTTGATATTCATAAATAGTGCCTCCTTCATGGTTTTCGTTCATCGGGGCCGTATAAAATCAATCCACCATCCACGCGAATGGTCTCTCCGGTGATGTAGGATGCCTCGTTTGAGAGGAGGTAATTCACAATGCCTGCGACATCGTCTGGGTGTCCCCGTCTTTTAAGCGGAACCAGTGTGCTGAGGTGACCTTTTTTCAGGGCTTCAGGGGAGTCATCACCACGCACAAGGGTCGCACCCGGAGCGACGGCGTTTACGGTGATGCCGTTCTCAGCGAGCTCAAGGGCTAAAGACTGCGCCGCTCGGTTCAAGGCGGCTTTCAAGGATCCGTAGATTGCATCGTTGGCATAGGCCCGGATGCCCCTAGTCGATGTGATGAATATAATACGCCCGGGGATGCTCTTTTCGACCATGTGGTTGGAGGCGACTTTCGCACAAAGCAGGTAGCTACGGTAGTTCAGTCCGTAGATGAAATCAATGGTAGCGGTGTCGATGGAGGCGATTTTTGTGAACTGGGTCTTTCCGGCGTTGCAGATAAGCGCATCAAGACTGCCAAGGTCACGGATTGCTTCATTGGTAACCTGTTCAGGGACACTTGCTTCCTCAAGATTGGCCTGGTAGTAGAAACACCTTTGACCCAGTTGTTCGATTTCTTGTTTCAAGGATTCTGCTTCATCCTTCTCGCTGTGATAGGTGAAGGCGACATCATAGCCTTCACGGGCGACTTTTAGGGCGATGCCACGACCGATGCCGCGGCTCGCTCCCGTTATGAACACATTCTTACTCATGGATGCATCTCCTTTAAGGGGTAATCAGGGTGCCATCAGGCATCCGGGTCTTTGTCCACTGTGTTGTGCGGGTTTTGATTGGGTATTGCTTGGCCAGTTCTTCATCGATGTCGATGCCGAAACCGGGTTTGTCGTTGGCATAGATGTAGCCTTTTTCAACTTTAGGCATGCCTGGGAAGACTTTGTACATGATGTCTTTGAAATCCCACCATTCGAGAATGCCGAAGTTGTTGGAGTGGAGGCTCAAATGGACATTGGCCGCGTGTCCGATAGGAGAGACGTCCCCCGGACCGTGCCATGCGGTTCTTACACCGAACTGTTCAGACAAAACCGCCAGCTTTCTTGCGGGGGTGAACCCACCAATCTGGCTGATGTGGACACGAATGAAATCGATGAGCCGGTTTTTAATAAGATTCTCCCACTCAGCGGGGTTGTTCATAAGCTCACCCACCGCTATCGGGGTGGTGGACTGTTCTCTAAGTTTCTCAATCCAGCCATACTGTTCCAAGGGAAGCGGGTCTTCAAGATAGAATAGGCGATATTTCTCAAGTGCTTTTGCAAGATACATCGCATTTGAAGGACTGAGTCGCTCATGGACATCATGAATCAGCTCTATTTCGTCTTTGAAATGGGCTCGCACGTGATCAAACATTTTGAGGGTATCCGAGATATATTGGACAGGGTCGATGTATTCGCCTGGTTCAGACCCTGAGGGTTTGTTCAAGTCTCCGGCGATACCGCCGTAAAGTCCCCATTGGATTCTAATATGGTTGACGTGCTCCTTTCGTAGGCTCTCGATTTTTTTGACAAGACCATCCAGGGTGTCAGCGTTGACATGCCGGTAAAAAGGCACGCCCTCACGCGATTTGCCTCCTAAAAGCTCATAGACCGGCAAGCCTGCAATCTTGCCCTTGATGTCCCAAAGCGCCATGTCGACGCCGGAGATGGCGTTGTTGATAATGGGGCCGTTGCGCCAATAGGCGTTGTGATGCATCAGATGCCACAAGTCCTCGATTTTATGGACATCTTTCCCTACAAGCAGGGGTTTCAGGTAGTCTTCAACTACGCTCTTAACCGCGAGTTCACGGTATGCAAAGGTCGCGCAGCCAAGTCCATGGAGATCCTTTTGGTCAGTCTCGACCTTGACAATGATCAGATTGATGCCTTCAGGTGCTGTAAGGATGGTTCGGATATTGGTGATTTTTGGCATTTTTATGCGCTCCTTTTGAAAGTGATGGAAACATTGGGTTCGACGTTTTCATTATAAACAGGTATACAGAAAAATACAATTGAGGATTTGTTTGGGAAAACGTGTAAAAGTCCCTTTCATAAATTAAAGTAATTCGTGAAATAATTTTCATACTAAAAACCAGTAGTTCGTCGTTGAATGCAGATATTTTCATGATATAATTATTCACGAAAACGTTTTAGTATCATATAAAATTACCTTTGGAGTTATACGATGAAAAAATATGTTTTGACATTTCTGATTGCGTTTCTTTTTCTTACCCTTCAAGCCTGTGATAAATCCGATGAGCCAGAGAATGACAACGCGGAGTGTGGAGAACCTGAGATTGGTGAATACACGATCACGTGGTGTGACGAGTTTACCGGCGAAGGGGATAATGTGAACGCTCAAGGTCTTGACCTCGACAAATGGGGCGTGCAGACCGGTACTGGAACTGAGTATGGTCTTGAAGGATGGGGGAACGGTGAACTGCAGTACTACCGTGAAGAAAACGCACGCGTCGAGGATGGACGTCTCCTAATAGAAGCGCGCAATAATTCTTACGAAGGCGCTGACTATACCTCAGCCAGGCTGAGGACAGAACCTACATTCTCCCAGACTTACGGCCGTTTTGAAGCGAAAATCAAATTGCCTGAAGGGGAAGGGCTCTGGCCTGCTTTTTGGATGTTGCCCCAAGACGATGTTTATGGCGGTTGGGCGGCTTCAGGAGAGATAGACATCATGGAGGCCAAAGGCCGTCTCCCTGATCAGTCGAGCGGCGCCATACACTACGGTGGTCAGTGGCCCGACAATACCTATACACACGGGGAATACGACTTTCCTGAGGGGCGTGACATCACGGATTTCAATGTCTACGCCATCGAATGGGAGGAAGACGAGATGCGCTGGTATGTGAATGACACCCTCTTTTTCACTGCCAAACTCTGGCATACGGAAGGCCACGATTATCCTGCGCCCTTCGATCAGGACTTCCATCTTTTGCTGAATCTTGCTATCGGGGGTCACTTTGATGAATACAGAACTCCGCCCGACAGCCTATTCGATGAACCTGTAGTGATGGAAGTCGACTATGTCCGTGTGTATCAAAAGGATTAAGTGGCAAAAGCATGGTGACACAAACTGAAAGCCTGGTAACATAATAGTGAATGAGAATATAATCCAAAATAATCCAAGATAATAGTACGAAATATGTTTGAAATCACACCACATGACGGGTGTTGGAAATTTATAACCATATAAAAAGGCCTGATTCTAGGCCTTTTTAATATGTTCATATTCGGTAGACTTCAACACGGTTCTTTTCGTGCCCTTTTGCCTGGTAGAGCGCAGTATCGGCTTCATTTCTGATCTGGTCAAAGGGTTTTGAGCCATCCTGGTCGAAGGCGACACCCACGCTGATTGTGAGGGGGATGGTTTTACCGTCCTGGATTTCAATAGGGGTATTTGAGATGGACCGTCTGATTTTCTCGGCCAAAGCGACGGCATCGTCTTCAGACATATTGTAACTGGCGACTCCGAATTCCTCACCGCCAAGACGTCCCGTGATGCACGTCTTGCACTTCGCGGCATTGAATCGCTTGGCCATGGTTTTGATGACCACATCACCGCTGTGGTGTCCATGGGTGTCGTTGACACGCTTGAAATCATCCGCATCGATGAGAATCATCATTCTCTTAGACGCAGGCATCGACTCGTAAGTGGTCTGGAAGGTCGAACGGTTTAGAAGACCAGTCATCTGGTCATAATCGGCGCGCCTTCTGAGCGAGAGTTCATATGATTTCTTGGCGGTGACTTCCTCCAGATGCAAAAGCATGCCCGTATAGACGGTTTCCTGTGAAAGCGTGTGGAAATGGATATCGAAATACCTGAGGCCCTGAAGCGTTTGAAGGGCAATTTCCTGTATGTTCGTCTGCTTTTTCTTGTCTTGCAGGTGGACATAAAGAGGCTTGTTGAAAAGTTCTTGAATACTGTTCATTGACTCCACCGATTCATAGCCTGCTGTGCGGACGAAATCGAGTCCTGCAGCGTTATGCTCGATGATGTGCCCCTTGGTGTCACATACGAAGATTGGATGGACCATGGCTTCAAGGAGCCTGTCTTTGCTGAGAGGAGAGACTGAGAACATATCGTGTTTGAAAAGTGCGTAAGCAAGCATGGTGATACCAGGCACATAGAAAATGGAGGTCATGATGTAGACACCGCCCGGACGGAGATAGAAGTTGTTGAACATGACCAGGAAGACAGTCAACACAAGTGCGACCACCATAATAAAGATTTGAATACGGACCTTGCCAATCGCTTTTCTGTAATAGTTCATGAGTAAAGCGACCGCTATAAAGACAAATCCCGCATTCACCATTACATTGATGGCACCAAGCCCACTTACTTCCACATTTAAAAAACCATAACCTTCCGCAATTTCCACAAGACTGTAGCCATTTCTGACGAGCCCGTGATAAGGGTTGGTGTAGATAAGCACCGTGAACAGAATTGGAAAGACAATCAGCCATGGCGCAAGACGCCTGGCGCGATTGTTCTCGATGAAGTCTGAGGCGAAATAGAAAATCAAGTAAGGCAATAAAAACCCACTGATTTGTTGAGCATTACGCCAGAAAAGTTTCATTTCGATGTCAGAGCTATAAACTTCGAAAAGCGAGGAGGTGTTCCAAAAAATCAAAAAAAGCATGGTCACAATCATCACTTTTGCGCCGTGTCTATCCTTGTAGAGCCATGCGTAAGCCGTAATCGTAATCAAAATGAATAGTGAGAGGGCATAGATAAGGTTATAGAAAAAAATCATGGGAAGGGCACCTCCAGTCGATTAATGATAGTATAGCACATCATCAATAACAAGCGCATGCATACACGTTTCAAAGAGCATGCCCATTACTTCTGCCAGTCATGCTGAACATGTACTAAAGTATGCTTACAGAACATTGCAGATCACCTTCCCAGTACGATTCACCTCTCACCATCTTGACAAGTCAGAGCAGTTTGCCCCTTTATCTATCTGTAGCTCACGGCTTCATACGCTTGCTTTTCCAATCCGCGTCAAGGGGGTGTTTTTTCCAGAGGTGCCTTTTGGGGGATTTTAACCATGCCTGACAGTGCGACAACAACCGGAGGGTCTGCATTTGGGTGGGATTATTTAACAACCGTTACTATTTTAGGTGATGAGAAAAGGTTTGATCATTACGGGTCTGATAACGGATTTTCTCCTGAGTTAATGCGCATTGATAGTAACAATGAAACGTATCAAAATTAGCTATCACTAGTATAGATTCATGCTATTTAAACACATTCTTTACCCTTGCATTCAATGTTGTGGACTTGTTTGATTTGCAATATTGGTTTACATTAACCAACCACCATATTTGTTGCATTCATAAACTATCCCAGGTAGATTTAAAGTATATTAGAATTATTTAAAGCCATAGCTCCCCATCACGTTGAGCGTGATGTTTTTTTGCGTTCTCTTTACATGATTCTTTCTGGATAATCCGATAACGAATAAGGTGTTTTCAATAAATATGGATGAATAAAAGCTATTTTAGAAAATTGTTGACATATGCCAACAAAAAAACTATGATGGTGGTGTGTTGGAGGTGATTTAATGGGCAGAACAACAAAACCAAGAACTGTATGTATGGAAAATCGTTTGACTTTCATTCCTGAATCTGAGTCTAATGTAACCCCTGTTAAAGTAACAGTAGAAGAATATGAGACTATTCGTCTCATTGATTTTGAAGGTCTTTCACAATTAAAGTGTGCAGCGATGATGGAAGTGTCAAGATCAACCGTACAATCCATATACGACAGTGCAAGATATAAAATTTCAAATGCGCTTATGGACCGAAGACCACTTATTGTAGGCGGCGGTCATTATCAGCTATGTAACCACGCCAAGTCGGTTGAACATTGCATAAAAAACAAAAGGTTCAATGATCAGGAGTCATGACTCAAAAAACATAATATATTAGTAAGAAGGCGGAACAAATGACAATAACTGATTCTGATAACAAAAAGAAAGAAAGTAAAAAGTCATCCATGCAAAAGGCAGAACCACATGGGAACAGTCATATAAAACGAATCATTGGTGTTATAAGTGGCAAGGGCGGAGTGGGAAAATCTACTGTTACCGCTCTTTTGGCGTCTGAGATGAGAAAACAGGGTGAAAGTGTTGGAATTATTGATGCGGATATTACAGGGCCGTCCATTCCTAAAGCATTCAATGCCAGTGGAAAAATGAGCGCTGACAAAACAGGGTGGTATCCGGAAGTTTCTGAATCAGGCATTAAAATTGTTTCAATCAATCTGATGCTGGAAAATGAATCTGACCCGGTCATCTGGAGAGGCCCACTGGTATCCAAGACCGTAAAAGGGTTTTATACGAATGTTATTTGGGGAAACATTGATACATTGCTCATTGATTTTCCTCCTGGGACTGGGGATGTCGCCATTACGATGATGCAGTCCATACCCCTTGACGGCGTGGTAGTGGTTACTTCCCCTCAGGATTTGGTAGCCATGATTGTGAAGAAAGCAATCAACATGACATCAAAAATGGATGTTCCCGTACTTGGCCTTGTTGAGAACATGTCATATTTTATTTGTCCCAATTGCAACAAACACCATGATATTTTTGGAAAATCACAAATCAAAGCCATTGCTAAACAGTATAGTTTGAACGTACTTGCGCAGTTACCGATTGATCCCGAAATCTCTGAATTGTATGATCAAGGAAACATTGAAAAAGTGAACCATAAAAGTATCAAAGAGGCTGTAAAGAAATTAATAACAAAAAATTTTTGAGGTGTTTTAATGTTAATAAAGTCAGATATTAATTGGTTAAATGAATTGTTCCCCAAAGGATTTGAAAGTAAGGAGTCAATACTTATAAGTGGACCAGGTGGTTCAGGGAAACCCTTGGTGGCACTGGGGATAGCCAATGCATGGTTGAAAGCAGGCGGTTCAATAGTGAATATACCCTTGCAGTATCCGTCAATGTCAATGATTAAGGAAAGTATGAAATCGATTTATAACATGGATTTGGATGATTACAAGGGACGGGTCTCCTATATTCAGTTTAATCCTGAAATTGACGGTATTAAACAAAAGAATGAATCTGTAATCGAGGCAAATCTTGTTAAACCCGGACAGTGGAAGCATGCGGTAGAAAAAGCCAAAACCATGGTTGCCGATACGTCTCTTGGTGTACTGGTTTTTGCATCGGCACTAAATCTTTTACTATTTAATAGAAAATACAAGGATGAAGTGTATGAATCGATAAAGGAAAACTTGGAAAATGTTTCAGATACATCCTACCTTTTTACTGTTGCAAATAATGTATTTACAGACGATATAAAGCGATGGGAAGAAACTTCAGATAATCTCATGGTTACCCATCTTGATGACAATATGACGCTTAGTTTAAAGGTTAAGAAGATGCACAGCGTACCCTATTCTCAAAACTGGCATGTTATTCCCATTGAATCTTCAAAGTTCGATGAGATTCAAGCCGTTGCACAATCAAGCAGAAAGAAGAATGTCAAAGCCATAAAAAATATTGAATAGAGAGTTTCACAATCAGCACGCTTTTGTGAATCACACTTCTTATATGAAAATGTTTAGATGCTCAAAAGCACAGTCATGGAGATGATTGTGCTTTTCTATTCAATACAGAATGTTCAGCAATTCTAAATTATCGTACTTTGATTGGTAATGGTGAGTCTGAATTGGTTTATGAAGCAGTTACTCATGATTTAAATGTACTAAAGAGCAAATCGTACCCTTTTTAGATAGTGAAAAGAGGTATATGTTTTTTTAATGAGTATTGTGTATAGAATCGTATCGCATGTTTTAATGCAATAAAAGATGACAAATTAGAAAAATGTTATATAATGAATTATAATATAAATTGGCTCTGTCCCAAGAAAGTACTGATATCACG
>JAGYML010000043.1 GCA_018400615.1 bacterium
TGTGTCCTATGAAAAAGGTCATTTTGTTTTTGATGATTGGTGCCTTTGCACTTGTCTTTTCAACCAGCCTGAAAGCGGACATGGGTCCCAAACCGACCGCAAACATAGAAATTGTCGGGATGGACGAAGACTATACCCTTGATATCTTGATTCCAATAGACCGTGATGTCTCACCTTTGGACGCAGAAAACTTTGACCAACAAGTCGAGTACAACCACTACCTGGGTACGGAGTATCCTGATACCCTGAACGGTTACCAGGACAGTGAAGGGTACGCTTCAGGCGTGCTTTACAGCGGACCGCCATTTACCTTGAAGAACGAATCGCCAGACACTTTTGAAATCGGCTATTTCCAGGCTCCAAGGAATTTCAAGGTCATTCTCTTTAACGATCAGGGTGACATCATCGTAAGTGAATCCATTGAACGAACCTATTTCAACGCTGAATTTACCTTCGATGTGAGTGACGCCTCCTTTGGTGAAGGGACTGAACAAGGTGCCTTCACTATATTGGAACTTGATACCCTTGAAGAAACCAGACACGGATCCAGCTTTGTTTTCGGCTTTCTAATAGGCGATATGGTTCTTAGAACCTTGATTACCCTTGCGATTGAACTCTTCATATTGTTTTTGTTCTTTTATAGAGAGAAACACACCTATCTGGTTGCAACAATCGCAAACATCATCACCCAGGGATTCCTGAGTGTCTTCGTAGTCCTGGGCTATCAGCTATGGGGCGGCCTTTTCACCGCACTTATCATTCTTTTTATAGGGGAAGCCATTGTCTTTATATTAGAAGGCATCGTCTACACGGTTTTCTTCAAGGAAAAAGGGACATTGAGGGCACTCACTTACGCATTCACAGCAAACTTGGTCACACTCATTGCCGAATTCCTGTTCATCGCATTAAGCAACCTGTTCTTTTAACATACTTCATGTTTCCAAAAAACAAGGGATGCCACGCAGGCATCCCTTGTTAAATTTAAGCAGTATGTTTTGTCTCTTAGACAATCTTGATGTTGACATCGACATTGCCCGCAATGGCTTTTGAAAATGGGCAGATGTTATTGGCTGCATCAACCATTTCCTTTTTGATGGCATTGTCTGCACCATCGATTTGGACTGTGAGATTAAAAGAGAACTGTTTCCCTTTGTCATCTACAAGTACGACGTTTTCAACTTCAACGCTAAAATCATCATACTCGATTTCTTTCATTTCGAACGCCTTTTGAAGGGCACTTCCGAAGCATGCGGAGTACGCAAGGGCTACAAGTTCGAATGAGTTTGTATCGTCTGTAGGTTTGCCTGTCATCTCAGATGGGGTTGCAAGCTCATGATGGAGTCTGCCGTCCGTGGTTTCCACGTAACCTACACGTCCACCACGATTGATGGCGCTTCTTTTCATTGCTATTTTCATATAAATGCTCCTTTTCATCTTTATAAGTGTATTATAGCACTCTTTATTTAGAAACACTATGAATAGACAATAAAGTCACTTCGTATTCACTACTAGATTTAAAAAAGGCTCCGGAAAATTCCGGAGCCAGTGATTTATTGGTCTGTGAGTTCCATAAAGGTGTTGATTTCTTCTTCCATGACATCGAATGACCGTTGCCAGAAGGCTTTGTCCGTGACATCGATATCGATGAGTTTGGCGACTTCCTCGACACTCATCTGACCGGTCTTTTGAAGCAGGTTGTCGATGTTTGGAACGGCGTCTTTGCCTAAATCCTTGTAGTAGGCATAGATGCCTTTTGCGAAGAGCAGTCCGAATGCATAAGGGAAATTATAAAAGCTCAGGCTGCCTCTATAGTAGTGGGACTTGTTCACCCACATATAGGGATGAAGGATATCCTGATTGAGTCCATCACCATAGGCTTCTTTTTGTGCATCAAGCATCATTTGCTTGAGCTGTTTGGCAGAAAGCGGACTTTCTTTTCTCGCTTCAAAGACGTTTTGTTCAAAGATGAAGCGTGAAAGTATATCCACTATGACCTGGGTGGTTCCCATGAGCGATTGTTCAAGAATGAAGAGTTTTTCTTCGCCTTCACTTTCTTCAATCGCAGAGCGTTTGACGATGGTCTCGCAAAGCGTGGATGCGGTTTCCGCTACCGGCATGGTATAGCTTGCGTTCAAGATGCTTTCTTTAAAGATGCGATCACCGTGGTAGGCATGACCGAGTTCGTGTGAAAGGGTAATGACGTTTGAAAACGAGCCCTCAAAATTGGTAAGAATGCGGCTTTGTTTGATTGGGTGGATGTTGAAACAGAATGCGCCACCGCGTTTGCCGCTTCTTGGAGTGAAATCAATCCACTCTTCATCACGGGCACGTGTAGCGAGGTTTGCAAGATCATCCCCGAAAGTCTTGAAGTTATCAATGACATATTGCATCGCTTCATCTTCTGTGAAGGTACGTTCACTCTTGCCAAGTGGTGCAAACAGGTCATACCAGGGCAGTCCGTCCTTGTGACCGAGGAGTTCTCCTTTTCTTTTCAGATAATTCCTGAACATTGGAAGGTTGTCTCGCATGGTTTCAATCAAGGTATCCAGTGTTTCTTTTTTCATGCGTGAATCGTGAACCGCTTCATGAAGTGGGCTTTCAAATCCGCGCATTTCAGTGAGTTCATTAACTTCACCTTTGACGCTGTTTAGCGCGTAAGCAATAGAGTGTTCCACTTTTTCGTAGGCTTTCAGTTCCGCTTCATACGCTTTTTTTCTCACGTCACCATCACGGCTATGAGCTTTGTTGCGGATATCGGATAAGGTGAGCTTTTCTCCTTCATAATCGACTTCAAGCACACTTGTTAGCAGGCCTTGTAGCTGACTCCAGGCGCTTGACCCGGTTTGCTGCATCTTGGAGATAACAGTTTCAACCTCTTCACTGAGAACGTGTTTTGCATTCTCTTTGATTTGTGTCAGATGGTAGCGATGTTCCGCAAGTAGAGGGTCTTTTTCAATGACACTTTCCAGATCGTTCACTTTGGCAATCCATTTGGTGAAAGCCGTAGAAAATTGTGTCGTCTCACTTGAGAGTTTCTGCATGGTGTTCATCCATCCAAGCGATGTTTCATCCTGGGCATCGGTTGAAATACTGAGGTTTACAAAGCCGTAAGCGCGAATCATGTTCTTCCTGATGTCACTTGCAAGGGTGACATATTCTTTGAGCACATTCAGCGTGTCGGTTCGCTCATCCAGTGTTTCAGCGAATTTCTTGGAATCCTCAATCAGTTCCTTGATCGTGTTGATGGTTTCCATGAACGCTTTTGAGTCGTATCCAGGAAACAGTGAATCCAAATTCCATTTTCTCATGATGACCTCCTATAGTTTATCTTTCACGTAATATTGCGAGCAGTTTCAAGAGTTCGATATAAAGCCATACGATGGTAAGGATGAGGCTTAGTGAAAAGACCCATTCATACTGTTTGTCCGCACCTGATTCAACGAGTTCGCTAATGTTGTCAAAATCGATAAGCAAGAAGAATGAGGCTATTCCCGCAGACGCGATAACGACGAATAGATACAGATTGCTGGTCATGTTAAATGACCCAAACATACTGAAGATGAAGAGGAACAAATAAGTAAACATGACCCCAAGCAACAAAGAGTACATGATACGTCTGAACGTCGGACCGACGCGGATAATGCCACTTTTATAAAGCAGAAGCATGGCCACAAATACACCACCTGTCGCCATCAAAGCCGTCGGGACAATCATGTCCCCATAAACAATGGTGTAAATACCACTGATTGCACCAAGTACGACCCCTTCTAGAAGTGCATAGACAATTGAAAAGAACGGAGCCAGGTTCGGTTTGAACGTCGCAATCATGGCTGCGATGAACGCCCCAATTGCGGAGCCTATCAATGTGAATACACCGCCCTGTATACTCCCCGTAGTCATAAGATTGTAAGCTGTATATAAACCTGAGAGGGCAAGCAAGGCTAGTAAAAAGGTTGTTTTCATGATGACGCCTGAATAAGACGCACCAAATTCGTCACTGTGTGAGCGAACCTGTTTTCCAACCGTTCGCATCATTGGGTTTCTTCCTACGCTTTTAAAACGCATAATTCATCACTCCTTAATGAAAATTATAAATAAAACACTTTAATTTGTATAGTCAATTGCTTTAGAAAAGAGACATTTGCGGGGTGTCGGGTAAATCCCCAAACGCATCCAGGGCATCCAGTTTGTTGAAAACCGTGTTCGAGACCGATGTGCGCTTCTTGACATCTTCTCGGTCTGAGAAAAGTTTCTCGTTTCGCGCTTCCACAATCGAATCCGCAACCTTGTATCCAAGTCCATCAAGAGCCACAAAAGGCATGCGAAGCCCTTGTCTATCTTCAGTAAGTGTGAAATCACGCGCTGAAGAATGCATAATGTGAACGCGTTCAAAATAATACCCGCGCTTGACCATTTCTCGAGCCACTTCCAATACGGTATAAAGTCTTTTTTCCGTATCGGTGGCCTTGTTACCCTTCTCATCAATCTCATCCAACCGGTTCTCTATTGAATAAGCACCCCCAAGCATCGCACTCAAATCAAAGTCGCGTGCTCGCTTGGAAAAGTAGGCGGAATAGAAATAGATTGGTCTGTAAAGTTTGAACCAGGCGATTCTCAATGCCATGATGACATAAGCCGTCGCATGGGCTTTTGGGAACATGTATTTAATCTGTCCCGCACTCCAAATATACCATTCAGGTATATTCTCAGCGCGCATGACCTTTTTGTATTCTTCCCATTTTTCAGGTTGTCCTGCCGCTTTCCCCTTACGTATGAACTCAGATATTTCAAAAGCTTTCGCACTTTCAAGGCCGTTTTGAATGAGGTAAACCATGATGTCATCACGACACCCGATGACTTTTTCAAATGGGACTTGACCGAACTTGGATGTCCCTTTTACAAGTTCTTCTGCGTTGTTGAGCCAGACGTCAGTCCCGTGTGAGAGACCTGAAATCTTCACGATTTCCGCGAAGGTTTTGGGTCTCGATGCGTTGAGCATGCCGCGTACGAAGGAGGTTCCCATCTCGGGGATTCCGAAACTTGCGACTTCACTTCCGATGTCGCTTGGTTTCAGATTGAGAACTTCCGTCCCTGACAACATCTTGTAGACCTTGGGGTCGTTGATTGGAATGTCTCTTGCGTCCTTGAAAGGAAAAGAGATAGGATCTTTTGCGACGTAGTCCATAAGATAGCGTATCATGGTGGGATCGTCATGTCCAAGCACATCGAGTTTAAACAAGTTATCTTCAAAAGCATGATAGTCAAAGTGCGTGGTCCGCCAACTTGAACTGGTATCATCTGCCGGGTACTGAACAGGGGTGACGTCATGAATGTCACGGTAGTTCGGTACGACGACTATGCCTCCTGGGTGCTGGCCGGTTGAACGTTTGACGCCGGTAATCATTTTGGCGCGCCGTTCGATTTCCGCTTTCCTCAGATGAATGTCTTTTTTCTCCACAAACCCTTTGACATAACCATAGGCGGTCTTGGATGCGACCGTTGATATGGTGCCGGCTCTGAAGGCATGGTCATGACCGAAGAGCTCACGGATGTATTCATGCACAATACCCTGGTAATCGCCTGAGAAGTTCAAATCGATATCCGGAACCTTGTCCCCTTTGAAGCCAAGGAAGGTTTCAAAGGGAATGTCGTGTCCATCATGGTGCATGGGACCGCCACATTCAGGACAGGTCACTTCTTTCAAATCAAAACCACTGATGGCCTCTTCAAGCTGGGTCTGAAGCCCTTTTTCATTGTCTCTTATACCATAGTTTTCTTTTTCTTCAGGACTCATCTTGAATGACGAAAATTTGCATTCACTGCAAACATAGTGCGGGCTCAGTGGATTGACTTCGGTAATGTCCATAAGCATTGCGACGAAACTTGATCCGACACTCCCGCGTGATCCTACTAGGTACCCATCATCAAGACTCTTCTTGACAAGCAGATAAGAGATATAATAGACCGTGGAGAACTTGTTTTCAGTGATGCTTTTCATCTCGCGGTCAAGACGGTCCCCTACGATCTGTGGCAAGGGATCACCATAGAGTTCATGCGCTTTTGAATACACCATGTCAATCATGGCCTTTTCAATGGAAGGCACGCCTCTAAGCGCTAAAAAGTCATCGGTTGGCGCAAAGAGGTCACTTGGGAATATGTTAAAGGTTTCAACCATGTCCGAAATGGCTTTGGAATTGTCTACGACAAGTGCCTGTGCATTGTCACTTTCAAGGGTTTCTATCGACGCAACCATTTCTTCAGTGGTTCTGAAATACTGCGCAGGAATGGTTTCGTATTTTGAGAGTGTATGATACCCCCCGCCCACAATCGGGGTTCTTACATAGATATCACGGTAACGGACCCCTTCTTTTTCTATGTGGTGTGCATCGCCTGTCGCGATGACTGGGATGTTCAATGACGCACCCACTTCAATAATACGGTTCAATGTGTCTTTTATTCGATGTTCGACATCTTCCATATCCTTGCCTAAATGATAATAGTCTTCAGGAGGCTGGATTTCGAGATAATCAAAGAACTTTGCATGGTCTTTTAATGCTTCAACGCTTTGATTGATGGCGATTTCAAAGAAATCGCTGTTCATGCAGCCACTTCCAATCAGTAGCCCCTCTTTGTATTCATCGAGCACTTTTTTAGGGAGTTTGGGGCCTTTGTCAAAATAGGTCGTATTGGCCAGACTGATCAGTTGATAAAGATTCTTGAGCCCTCTTTTGTTTTTGACAAGGACACTCATGTGACCGGCTCGTGCGTTTTTATAACGACTGACACCTTCCAAAACATCTTCAATGTTTTTAAGGGCGTCGAAGGTGGTGATGTTTTTCCTTGAGAAGTCCCCAAGCATGTTGAGGAAAATATCAGCGGTTGCCCGGGTATCGTAGATGGCGCGATGATGTTGTGTAAGCTCGACTTTGAAGAGTTTCGCAACGGCTTTGAGATTGAAGCGTTTGAGTTTGTCTGCATACACCTGTCTCGCAATTTGAAGGGTGTCTACGACTGGGTAAGGCCCATCGTAGAGGTCTTGGTTTTTGAGGGCGTTTTCAAGGTGCGCCATATCAAAGGGCGCGTTGTGGGCTACGAAGACAGTGCCTTTAAAAAACTTTTTGAATTTTGGCAGGACTTCTTCTATTGAAGGCGCAGTTCTTACGTCCTTGTCCTGAATGCCGGTCAGGCGTTTGGTGAATTCACTGAGTCGCTTGTGGGGGTTGACAAAGGCGTTGAATTCGTCTACGACCTGGTGGTTTTCAATCCTTACTGCGGAGATTTCGATGATGTTGTCGTAGTGGATGGAAAGCCCAGTGGTCTCAAGGTCGAATACGGTGTAAGTAGCGTCTCCAAGAGGCTTGTCGCATTCGCCTTTGGCAATCAGGGTATGGTCCTCATCGACGACGGAGAGTTCCGAGCCGTATATCGGTTTGATGCCGGCTTTCTTTGCTGCTTTCTCAAATTCCGGAAAAGCCTGAACAGTGTTGTGGTCTGTGAGTGCGATGGCATCATGTTTGAAGCGTACGGCCGCATTGACATAATCCGTAATGGAATCAATCCCGTCAAGCGTGGACATCTTCGAATGCAAATGAAGTTCCACACGTTTTTCATCTGCATTGTCATTTCGCTTATTGAGTGTCACAGGCTTGTTGGTCCGTTCAATGCTTTGTGCGACAATGATGACTTCATCTGCGAAGCTGTCATATTGTGCGCCGCCTTTGACCTTCATTTTTGTACGTTCCTCGACTGACTCTAAAAATCTGCCTTCATCATTGTCACGAATGAACTTCTTGACGTAGATTGAATCCTCGTCATTGGAAAGCACAAAAGTATAAAGATCCGTGTTTTTCTTGATGGTTCTTTTTTCTGCAGACTGAACAATGCCTTCAATGATGAAGTCGGCATTGTTGTTGGCGGATTTGTATTCCATGAGTTTGTCTTCGTTGGTAGGTATATCTTGAATCCTGTGTTTGATTCTGCCTATTTTTCTATCCTTGTAGGATTCAAATATAGGCTCCCCTTCACTGCTGCTCTCATTTTCAAATTCAACTTCGATATCATTGAGTTCTTTAATTCTATCACTGATGGTAGGCGATTTTTCACAATACCGCACTGACAAATCCACATCGAAACCATAATGATAAAGACGCTCCTTGATATCCTGAAGCATTTCTTCTACATAATAGGCGTCTTTAGGACAAACAACTTTAATGGAGTCCCCATCAAGTTCAACGTCAAACTCACTCATGGCGTTGTATCTGGCCTTTTTTCTTTTGGTTTGTTCAAGGGCAAAATAGTAATAGTCCTTGAGCTCCCGTGAAGTGGCGTCATCGTAGTCTATCATGAACCGGACTTTCTGGCAGTTATCCATGAATGCGGGTAAGCTTTCAAGACGGTTCACGAATTGTTTGAATTGATTGACAGGCAGCGGTTTTTCAAAGGATAAATTAAAAAACCAAGTCCCTGTGGACTCGTCAACTTCAAGTTCTATGAGTTTTCCGCTCAAAGACTTTTCAAGGTCATTAAGCTCCAACAATTTTAATAAGGTACTGAATGCTTTTTCCATAGTTTCACTCCAATTTATCATTACCATTATAGCACATTCGAAGACCATTTTATCATGAAGAGGACAATGATTATCAATGAAAATTTTTCTTATAAACAGTGAGAATTGGGAAAGCTTATGTTTTGGACCGTTTACTGCACCCATCGTTTTAAAAGAGACTCTATTTCTTTATTAAAGAAACAGAATCTCTGAAGTGTATTCAGTAGTTAATGAAAATATAATTTGTACTATTCAATTCCCGGGTTTCAATGTGTCAGGCACATCCGGTTTTTGCGTAAAGGCCAAAACATAGTTCTCACGCTGTTCATTGACCACCCCAAACACCCCTGTCCAGGCATAATCGTTTATCTTGTCGTTAAGCCCTATTGTTGTATTGAACATGCCGGCGGTGTAAAGCTTATCGTCTTTCATGATCATGTCGTTGATACCTACGCCTTTGCGCATTTCAATACGGTCAATGGGATGCATATTCAAGTCATAGACATTGACAACACCAGAGAAGTATTCCAGATAGCCCTCACTGATTCTGGTTTCATATTCGTTGCCTCCAACATATATGCGGTCATCTGCAATTTGCATCGTGTTCGCCTGAAAGTAATTTAGATCGCTAGT
>JAGYML010000044.1 GCA_018400615.1 bacterium
AGAACTCATCCTTAACATGCAAAAGAACAAAAAAGAACGTACCGCCCTAAAAGAAACCATGCATCAAAGCTACTACCGTTTCGCACTTTTGGAGCGTACGCTTGAAAAAGCCTTCACGTTACCGTTCCCTGCCTCGATTGAAGAAGTGATTGATGACGATACACTCCTTCTATCAGCGAACATGACAGAAGCGGCCCATGTGCTTTATGAAGGGACCAAGCAAGCACGAGAAGACTACTTGAAAGAACAGAAGAAAGCGAAGGCATTTGAAACCATTGATGAACTTCCCTATTACTTCAATGGACGTGGTTTCAAAACAAACGAAGCTTCACAGCGGTTCATCTACAAGATAGAATCAGGCAGTGTGACTCCCCTTTTCACCAAGAACTTCTCTGTAGGCACCACCACGCTTTCAAAAGACAAAAAGACGCTTTTTTATACTGGAAAACCCAGAGAAGAGGTCATGACGTTCACTTCCCGCATCTTCAAAGTCGATCTTGAGTCACTTGAACACACCGTCTTATATGACAAACTGGATTACAGCATTTCCAAAATCATTGAATTCAATCACAGCTTGGTCGTAGCGGCCAAGGACATGCAAAAGTATGGTTTGAATGAAAACCCTGATTTTTACACGCTGGAAAACACCAACCTGTCGCTGCTCGTCAAACATGGTCAGTCCATGGGCAACACCGTAGGTACCGACGCAAGATTCCTACCCTCTCCTTCATCGTTTGTGAAAGACAATGTCTTTTATTTCACAACGACGATTGATGATCACAATGAAATCCATGCACTTCATGAAACGGGCACCCTGACAAGCGCTTATGAAATGAATGGCGCCATCGATGGCATTATGGACATGAAAGAGGAAGTGGTCATGATTGGCATGGACGCACAAAACCTCCAAGAGGTATACAGCCTCAATCTTGACACGTCACAGAAACTAAGAAAAAGTGCCTTTAATATTGATAGATTCAAAGACACCCCTGTCAGTGAACCTGAAGAACTCACCATCGAAAAAGACGGAGAAGAAATCAAAGGGTTCGTCTTATTGCCAAAAGCCTACAATCCAGGGGCCAAGATCCCTGCGATTCTGGATATTCATGGAGGTCCCAAAACCGTTTATGGACAAATCTACTACCATGAAATGCAATATTGGGTCAGTGAAGGGTACGCCGTATTCTTCGCAAATCCAAGAGGATCGGATGGCAAAGGGGATGCCTTTGCGGACATCCGTGGAAAATATGGCACCATTGATTATGAAGACCTGATGGACTTTACAGACGAAGTGCTTGATAAATATTCAGGTATCGACTCGGATCGACTGTTTGTAACTGGGGGGTCTTATGGCGGCTTCATGACCAATTGGATTGTCGGCCATACTGATAGATTCAAAGCCGCAGTCACTCAGCGGTCCATCTCAAACTGGATGTCATTTTACGGCACATCCGATATCGGCTACTATTTTGCAAGTGACCAGACAGATGGCCACCCGGTTGACGACATGGAAAAACTATATGAACAATCCCCAATCAAATACGCGAGACACATCAAAACGCCCCTTCTGTTCATCCATTCGGACAAGGATTACCGCTGTCCTATTGAACAGGCCCAACAGCTTTACGCTGTCGTAAAAACCCAGGGTGTACCTTCCAGACTCGTCTGGATCAAGGATGAAACCCATGAACTCTCACGAGGTGGCAAACCACAGGCAAGAGTCAAGCGCCTAAAAGAGATGACAGAGTGGTTCAAACAATACACCTAGGACACCCCAAAAACCCATAAACCCCTTAGAGGACCTTTTCAGGTCCTCTTTTCTTATTTGTAAAAGCATCAGTTAATTATAAAAATCGGAAATAATTTAGAAAATCGAAAACGTTATAGTAAAACGCATACATTTATGATATTCTAAAAGCGCAAACGTTTTCGAAATTGGAGGAACCCTATGATTAAACACTATGAAACCTCACTTTATGACGGTAAACGTCATGAAGAAGTCAACAGAACCATCAACCATGCGAACCTTTCCATTACCATTGATACGCAAAAACCCTTTCAAACCATGATGGGCTTTGGTGGCGCTTTTACAGAATCGGCTGCCTACACCCTTTCTTTGATGCCCGATGAAAAAAGAGAAGAAGTTCTGAAAGCTTATTTTGATCCTGAAGAGGGATTGAATTATACGCTGGGCCGCGTACATATCAACAGTTGTGATTTCTCCTTGAAAAATTACACTTATGTTGAAGAGAATGATACGTCACTTGAAACATTCGACATTGCCCGTGAAAGACAATGGGTCATTCCGATGATCAAGGATGCGGAAAAAATTCGTGGCGGAAAATTAAATCTTCTGGCTTCACCCTGGAGTCCACCTGGGTGGATGAAGGATACAGGCATCATGAATCACGGCGGCAAACTGCTTCCCAAGTATTATGGTACCTGGGCCAACTATTATGCAAAGTTCATTGAAGCTTATGAAGCGGAAAACCTGAACATCTTCGCGGTGACGGTTCAAAACGAACCTGCGGCCAAACAAACATGGGATTCATGTGAATACACTGCAGAAGAAGAACGTGATTTTGTGGCGAAACATCTGGGCCCAGTACTTGAAAAAACGGGTCATGAAGACGTCAACATCATCGTGTGGGATCATAACCGTGATATTATTGTTGATCGCGCCGATACGATATTGAAAGACAGTGAAGCAAGAAAATATGTCTGGGGTACCGGAATTCACTGGTACGTCAGTGAAGCCTTTGAAAATCTGAGTAAGGTCCATGATTTGCATCCCGACAAACATCTCCTCTTTACTGAAGGATGCATCGAGGGTGGCGTTCAGCTGAATGTATTTGAAAATGGTGAACGCTACGCTCGAAACATGATCGGGGATATTGACAATTACTGTGAAGGCTACATAGATTGGAATCTTACCCTCAATGAAATCGGGGGCCCCAATCACGTAGGCAATTACTGTGATGCGCCCATCATTTCAGATACAGTGGAAAAGACACTGAATTACAACGTATCCTACTATGCCATTGCCCATTTTTCCAAACACGTGATGCCTGGCGCAAAACGCATTGAATCCTCAAGTGAGAGTGACTTGAAACACGTGGCCTTTTTGAATACTGATGGGTCTGTCGTCATCGTCATTCAAAACGAAACCGAAAAAGATCACGAGGTTGAATTGACCCACAGTCGTGAGGCCTTCAAGACACTTATCAAAAAACGCAGTATCTCTACCATAAAATTCGAGGTGTAAGTATGAGCAGCTACTACTTCGACGGACCGACGTTCGTCATTGAAAATTACAACAGACAAAAAACATTCGCGAACTTTCTTCCGGGTGTTGCCGGTAAGAAAGGCATTCCACTTTGGAGCTTTTATGTCAATCGTGCTCAAGGACTGAGTGGGTATGGCCTGCAGGATAAAAACAAGGTCATCATGGAATTCACCCCGGCAAACAAAGCGTATGAAAGTGTTGGCAGTATTGGCTTTCGCTCATTTTTCAAAATCAATGGCACGCTTTATGAAGCCTTCCGAATAGAAAGCCCTCACTCTCACACCATGCGAGTGGACAAAGCCTCATTTACCATTGAAGAGATCAATGAAAGCCTTGGTGTGAAAACCACCATCACCTACTTTGGTCTTCCAAACGAGCCCATCGCAGGACTTGTAAGGAAGGTGACTGTCAAAAACATCACCGACAAGCCTCTCGACATAGAATTGCTTGATGGTATTGCACAAATCCTTCCATCAGGCATACAAAATGAAGCCTTCAAAGCCGTATCCAATCTTTTACAGAGCTGGATGGATGTGGACCATCTTGAAGACAAAATCGCTTATTACAAACTCCGTGCATCAACCAATGATTCAAGTGAAGTCAGTGAGAAGAATGATGGAAACTTCTATATGGGGTATGTGGATGGCAAACTCACCAAACCGATTGTCGATCAGTCACTCGTGTTTGGGTATGACACCAGTAAAAACAGACCCGTGAACTTCTTGAATAACAGTCTTTCTTCCATTGTGAATGACGACCAAGTGACATCCAACAAAGTGGCGTGTGGCTTCATTCCAGTAAAAAAACAACTTGCCAAGGGCGATTCGCTCACTATTCATGCAGTGAGTGGGCACGCGGTTTCATACGATATACTTGATACCATGACCAAGAAATTCAACAAGGACTATTTCCTGAAAAAAGAAAAAGAAGCGGCTCATGAAGTCGAATCACTTCTTGAAGACGTACGCACCGATACGGCCAGTGGCCCGTTCAATGAATATATCAAGCAAAACTACCTTGACAACTTCCTTCGCGGGGGGTATCCCATTGAAATCGGTGACAGCATTTACCACCTCTATTCCAGACGCCACGGCGACTTGGAACGCGATTACAACTTTTTCTCCCTGGCGCCCGAGTATTATTCACAAGGGGCTGGGAACTTCAGGGATGTGGCTCAGAACAGACGCATGGACTCGCTCATCAACAGACATGTCGAGCGTTTCAACATTCAACACTTTGCAAGTCTGATTCAGCTGGATGGCTACAATCCACTTTCAGTGAAGGGTACCCTATACGAGTTTGAAGAACCCACCACGCTCACCACCCTCATAGAGAAACATTTTGAGGACGACGGAGCCTTGAAGGCACTGCTTTCAAAACCGTTCACACCAGGACAACTTGTCAACTTCGTCGAAAACAACGCCGTAAAAGTCAAGACAAGCGAAGAAGCGTACCTTGACGAACTCATCACAAAAGCGACTCCGAAAATAAACGCGGCGTTTGGAGAAGGGTTCTGGAGCGACCATTTCACCTATCTTATCGACTTGGTCGAATCATTTGAAAGCCTTTATCCTGAGCGTATGGATGATCTCTTGTTTGCGGATGAAAGTTTTCTATATTTCGAATCTCCTGTCAGTGTCAGACCTCAAAAAGAAAAAACCGTCATCACGAACGAGGGGACCATCAGACAATACGGCAGTTTGAGACATTTCGATGAAGAAAAAATGGACCGTCTTAAATTGGACCCAAACGCATCAAACTTCACGAAAATCGATGGGAAACCCTACCAGTCGACTTTGTATGTCAAACTCCTCAGTCTCGTGCTCAACAAGCATAGTCTTATCGATCCTGAAGGACTGGGCATAGAAATGGAAGCCAACAAGCCCGGATGGAATGACGCTATGAACGGCGTGCCTGGATTATTCGGATCGGGGGTAGGCGAACTGATTGAAACACTTAGAATCGTCGAGTTCCTGCAGCGTTTTGCAAGGACTTCACCGATTACGCTGCCAAAGGAAATGCTGCAGCTGTTTGTGAAGCTCAATGTTTCAAATGATTATGCAAGCAGGCTCAAGGCACGCGAAAGTTACCGTGAGGCCATTCGTTTTGGATTGTCAGGCACCATGGAAACCCTTGACTCGGCTACGCTGAAAAAATACCTTGAAAATCTGAATGCACTCATTACCAAGGGTCTTGAGGTCCTTTATGAAGAAAACGACGGCGTCGTCCCGACGTTCATCACTTATGAAGTGACGGATTACGATGCCATTACGTTAAACGGCAAACCTCTCATCGGTCATTATGGGCTTCCACTCGCCATACCAAAGGTCTTCAAAAGAAGGAATCTGCCACACTTCCTAGAAGCCCCGGCAAGACTTTTGAAAACCAATTTTGACAGACTGCAACTTAAACAGATGTACAAGACCATCAAGAAAAGCGGCATCTATGACGAGACACTTTCCATGTACAAGACAAGTGAATCTCTTACTAACGAAGGCCATGAAATAGGAAGAATCAGAGCCTTCACCAAAGGGTGGCTTGAACGCGAAAGCAACTTCATGCACATGACGTACAAATACCTTCTTGGCTTGCTCAAAGCCGGACTCTATGAAGAATATTACGAAGCGATAAAGACCAATCTTGCCTGCTTTATGGACCCTGAGGTATACGGACGAAGCACACTCGAAAACTCAAGCTTCATCGCCCCAACCAACAACCCCGATAAAGCCATACATGGCCAGGGATTCTTCGCCAGACTTAGTGGATCTACCGTTGAAGTCATCAATATGTGGAGCCTCATGACCACAGGTGAAAAACCCTTCAGTGTGTCCAACGACGAACTGGTGTTAAAGTTCCAACCAAAAATCCATAAAAAATTCTTCAAAGACGATAAAACTTTAAGCTTCAGATTTCTAAAGGATATCGATATCACTTACATCAACGAGTCCATGGATTCGACTTATGAACGCTGTGACATCTACAAGATTGTCCTGATGAATGATGAAGGTCAAATAACATTAAACAGTGATTCCATCACTGGTAAAAACGCATCAGACGTAAGAAAAGGGATTTTCAAATCTATAAAAATATATATGAACAAAAATTGAGGAGGAAAGTTTCATGAAAAAAGTTTTACTTTTATTACTCGCATTAACGTTTAGTTTTTCCCTTGCAGCATGCAATGACTCGGAGGATCCCGATGATGATCCGGGTGAAGACCGCACAGCACCGGTGATTGAAGGTACCGACGATACCACCGTGTATCTGGACGAAACCTTTGATCCTATGGAAGGTGTCACTGCCACAGACCATGATGGCGAAGACATCACTTCAGACATTGAGGTCGTGGGGACTGTGGATACATCCACAACCGGGACCGATTACATCCGCTACAAAGTTGAGGATTCTGAAGGGTTGTCTTCTGAAGCCGCACGCTATGTAACGGTTGAAGTAGACCCTTCAAACCTCGGAGACGAAATGGTGCAAAACGGTGATTTCTCACTGGGTTGGGCTGTTTGGTCAACCACTACAGGCCTTGAAGGTGGCAACGCCGCATTCTCAGTAGTCGAAGAAGAACTCAAAATTGACATTGAGAGTGTCACAAGTGGCATGTGGGAACCACGTCTTGAAAGCAATGCCATTGAATTCGAACAAGGACAAGCCTATGAAGTATCCTTTGATGCACGTGCGGAAGACCCAAGAGCCGTGCATGTACAAGTCGGGGAAATCCTTCTTGAAGCACCTTATTTTGCTAACTTCAAAGAGGGCGTCACAACGATTTTTGACTTGAGCGACACAATGGAAACCTACACCTTTTCATTCATGATGGGTGAAGAAACCAATGACAACGGGCAGTTGCTCTTTGAACTTGGAACCATTGAGCATGAGACCACAGGTCTTGATAACTTGCAAACTACGGTTTATCTAGACAATGTTGAAATCAACCCAACCGATGACTACGAAGATACTGCAGCACCGGTTTTCGTAGGGGCTGACGACGCAGTGGTTACTGTTGGTGATACGTTCGATCCACTTGAGGGTGTTACTGCTGAAGACAATGTCGATGGCGAAATCTCCCTGGATGAATCCAATGTTTCAGGCAATGTCGACACCGATACACCAGGTGATTATGCACTTACCTACACTGTAAGTGACGAAGCCGGCAACGAAGCCACCCATGAACGTACCATTACTGTAAAAGAAGAATCAGCGGATACAGGGCTTAAAGCTGCGGATTACGGCTGGAGAGCATTCCTTAACGATTGGGAAGGCACTTCCGGAGAAGCCAGTGTGGTTGATGGAGAGTATGTCCTTTCCCTCTCTGAAATCAATGCCTATGATAGTTGGACCATTCAAGTTATCCAGGATGCATTCGCGATGGATACTGGTGAAGACAATGAAGGCTCTATGATAATGGAAAGTGGCGCTACATACAAAGTTACATTTGATGCAAAAGCATCGATGGAGGGTGACGCCAAACTTGCCATCGGGCATTCCGTTGATGAATGGACCCCTTACTTTGAAGACCCTGCTGTAGCAATTACCACTGATATGCAGACATACTCGATAGAATTCACTTTGGACGATGAGGATATGGATTATTCCGTACCCGCTCAATTCAAACTCGAACTCGGTGGACTCTTTGGTGGCGCAACCGCACCACAAAGTTTCACACTTGACAATGTAAAAATCGAAAAACAGGATGGGACTGAATTTGTAGGCACCGATCTTATTGAAAACGGTACATTCACAGCTGAAGAACCGACCTATAAAGCTGCGGATTACGGTTGGAGAACCTTTACGAACAACTGGGAAGGTTCAGCATCGGGGTCCAGTGTTGTCGATGGACAATATCAAGTAATGCTTGATAGCAACAATGTTTATGAAGACTGGCACGTACAACTCATCCAGGATGCCTATGCAATGGGTCTTGGAGAAGACAATGAAGGCTCCATCAATTTTGAAGCCGGAGAAACCTACAGAGTCAGCTTCGACGCTATGGCAAATGTCGGTGGCGACATCGTGATGGAAATCGGGCACAACAATCCTGATGGCGATTTCATACGCTACGCAAGTGAGTCCGGCATCACACTTACTGATAGCATGCAGACATTCACCTACGAATTCACACTCGACGATGCTGAAATGGATTACAGCACTCCCGCTCAGTTCAAACTCATCATGGGTGCGCTCTTCAACGGTCAACCACTGTCACAGGCAGTCACCGTTGACAACGTCCTCATCGAACAACATGATGGGACTGACTACGAAGAAACCGACCTTATTGAAAACGGCATCTTCGAAGCCATGACCGCGGACTACGGATGGAGAACCTTCACAAACGACTGGGAAGGCTCAGTAGCCAATGTTGAAGTCATCGACGGACAGTACAATGTGGCTCTCGATGCCAACAGCACTTATGAAAATTGGCATATGCAAGTTATCCAAGACGCGTACGCTCTTGGCACTGGCCCAGACAATGCGGGATCCATTGATTTTGAAACAGGCGAATCTTACCGAGTCAGCTTTGAAGCCATGGCGAACACGGGTGGCGATATCGATCTTGAAATCGGCTATACGAATGAAGATGGAAATTTCATTTCCTATGCAACTGAAGCCGGAATCGCCGTCACAGACAACATGCAGACATTCGTCTATGAATTCACATTGAATGATGACACAATCGACTACAGCAACCCTGCACAGTTCAAATTGATTGTCGGATCACTGTTTGTGGGAGAATCACTGTCTCAGGCATTCACTCTTGACAATGTAACCATCGAAAAACTAGACGGTGAAGACTATGTCGAAACCGATCTCATTGAAAATGGAACCTTCACACCTGAAAC
>JAGYML010000045.1 GCA_018400615.1 bacterium
ATGGTGACTTCGACAAACCCGTCTTCGAGATCTCGAATCACGATTTTTACTTCAAATGTGTCGTTGGACCCTTCAAGGTAGTATTCATTGCCTTCTGAGCCTGAAAGGTCAAGTGAAAGCGAACTGGCTTCAAGCGCATTGTGGTAATGGCTTTTGACATCGTCGTACACCGCTTCGCCTAAATAATCAATGAGTTGTTCGGAAGTGTTTGAATCCTGCATCTGTGCATAGTGGGTACGTACGAAGCCTTCATAGCGTGGGAACGCTTCAATGTCTTCACCCGGCTCATCACTTTCAGGCAAGGTTCTTTCATCCTCATCATCAGAAGATGAGTCTTCCTCTTCATAATGGGATTCATAGGATTCTTGTGGGGCAATCACGGAGACAATGTTGACTTGGTCTGAGCCTTCATTCAAGTAGACATACATGTAATTGGTGTCATCCTTTAAAAGCACTCCACCTTCTCCGGCATCCCCGAATTGGACAAAGTAGCCAAGTTCTTTTTCCTGGTCGGCTTCTTCAAAACCGTCATCCTTCATTTGATTGATGAATGTTTCCTGTGCGTCCTCGATACTAAGTGAAGTGGTATAGGTGGAGACCGTCGCTTCTTCGTCTTCAACCGTGAGAACGTGTTCAATGTCATCCCCAACATCGTCGCCACCGGTCACTGAATCCTGGATGTCTGAAAACTGATCGAGTTGATCACAGGCTGAAACAAGCAACACATTCACCAAGATAAGACCCAATGATAAAATTTTGCGCATAGCTGATCCCTCTTTCAATAGATTTTTATGGAATCATCGCTGCACATCGGGTAAGGCATTCCTTGCACGTTCAAAATAACATACAATGGTTTGTGACTCAAACCATCTGAGGGCTTTTCCCAAGAATTCAATATTTGAAGTTCAGGCTAATCCAAGGTTGAATAGACGCTTTCTCTTAGCAGGGTCTGTTTGGATTTGATGCGTGTCCAGTTGATAAAGGCGTAAGCGTCATTCGCAAAGAAACTCACGAAGAGCATCACCATGGGCAGGTAGGTCGGATCATCCATTGTGGCGAGTGTCCAAAGGATGATGAGCACGATGTCGTTGACACCAAAGAAGATTGCATAATAGCGTGACCTTAAAAACATGAAGGACGCGGCTACGAAACTCGTGGTGATGGAGAGTGTACTCACCATCAAATTGGGGGTATTGAACGCATTTAGGATGACGTAAAAGACGTAGGTCACCACAGGGGCGAGTATAAGTACAATCATGATTTTCTTCACGGAAAGGTGCGAGATTTCGATTTCTGGGTTGTCTTCTTTAAAAGGGTGTTTCAACCAGGTAATGAGGACGAAAAGGGATACGGGCAGTACCTTGCCAAGGTAGGTAATCATTTCCCCATAATACGCATATGAATAGGAAATCAATGCATACGCCACTGCGAAAAAGACCATCAGAAGCTGACCAAGGGGTTGCCCCTTGGCAATGAACAATAGTGAACTCACACCCAAAAGCGCCGCAATGAGTGTCAACCCATTGCCACCTGCGATTAAAAAAGAGCCCGTGATAAGCAATGCGGACCCGAACCAAAGGGCTATCTCAAAAGGTGTGAGGGATTTGAATGTCGTTTGCAGTTTCATGATGGACCTCCATAAAAAACAAGCCTTTCACTGTGGGCTATTGATAGCCTGTGAAAGCTTGTAAAAGCATTTGATGTTGACTCCATTATATAGGATTGCCTTTTCAAGTGCAAAAGTTAAACATTTCAAGGGCATTGTGGATTGTGTTATCACGGTTTTTAAAGTATAGTAATAAGGTAAGGAGGCGTTACCATGAACAGGTTTCTAAACAAGCACTATCTTATAAAAGTATTACTGATCGTATCGATATTCACCGTCGCAGTTGTTGGTTTCAGAGTACTCAATGAACTCAGTGGGGATTTCCTCGGGAAAGTTTCAACGGCGCTTAAGAGCGTAATCTATCCGTTTTCAATCGCACTCATACTGAGTTTCATCGTAGAACCTCTGGCGAACATCATTGACAAAAAGACATTTTTAAACCGCACACTCTCAATCATGAGTGCGATTTTCCTCGGTATTATCGGAGTGGTTGGAATACTATCCTTTACCATCGCCTTCATCATCATTCAACTTGATAATATCATTTCGGTTCTTCTCAATACACTCAATGACTCTACAGAGGAATACCTGCTTGAACAAGTTGAAACGTTTGTGAATTCCTGGAGCACGTCAATCAATACCGAAGAACTTTTCAAACAGCTCCAGTCAGGTAATTTGAAGCTGAGTGACATGGGTGGGTTCCTTTCCACCGCTTTCACAGCTGTCATTAACTTCACCTCCAGTCTCAGCCATATCCTTTTCACGGTTGTGTTGACTCCGGTATTCATGTATTTCCTTATCCGCGACAGATCCAATATCTTCACCAGTATGGTAAGCCTCTTCCCAAAAACCTGGAAGCCTCATATCAGAGCTCTTGGTGAGGACTCCCACGGAGTCATCAAAGGGTATTTTATGGGCCACGGCCTCGTTATGCTTTTCATCACTGTCTTTTTCCTCGTCAGTTATGCACTCATGGCGATAGTCATCCCGAACTTCACACTCTTTCACGCAGTTTTGTTTGCGGTCATCATGGGGCTTTTCAGCATTCTGCCCTACCTAGGTGTATGGATCAGCATGGCCATGCCGGTGGTGATGTTGACGACGCTTCACCTTGAACACGGGGAGAACACCTCTATTTATCTCATAGGCATCGCCCTCATATTCATACTCAACATAGTAGAAGAAATCATTGAAAGCAGTCTGATCCAGCCAAACGTATTTTCCAAACATGTTCACATACATCCCCTCGCCGTCCTAAGCAGTTTCATCTTCTTCGGTGGCGTATTTGGGCTTGTGGGCTTCATCCTTGCCGTCCCGATTGCCGGGATCATCAAAGCCACCTATCAACACTTCAAATACGGGGCGAACCCAAAGCCAACCCCTTAGAAACATACCCCTAATCCAATAAAAAAAGTCTGAATCCCCAAAACTCTGGGATTCAGACTTTTTAATGCATCTGTATTAAATCTTGAGTATCTTGAGAATCCAGATTAACAAGACTGCGCCGCCAATGGCGATCAGAAATCCCTGAACTGAAAAATTGTCCACAGATCCGATTCCTAAAAACGATCCGATATAGCCACCGATGAATGCCCCAACAATTCCGATGATGATGTTTCTGATGAGTCCGCCTTTTTTCGGTTTCATGATGAGACTTGCCAGCCAACCGACCAGCGCTCCGAAGATGATCCACATGAATATGCCCATGGTGTGCCTCCTTTCCTTTAAACCCTATAGTTCAATGAATAAAAACATCCCTGCACGATTGCTTTTAAAAGCGCAGGGATGCACAGTGTGTGATTAGTTTTGTGAATTGATGGTTCTGCTATCGATAAAAGCCTGAAGGGATGAATGTTTGATTCTCCAGTACTTACCGATTTTAACCGCTTCAAGTTCCTTGTTCTTGATATAGTTGTAAAGGGTTCTTGGCGTGACTTTCAATATTTCTGCCACTTCTTCAACCGTGTATAGTAAGATGTCGCTCATGATGCCCACCTCCTGAAATACTCTACATGTATTCTATCATGAATTGTCGCAATGGGTACAAGTTTATGGTTTTGTGATCGTTGTGGCATCGAGTGTAACCGCTGTTTGAGCATACAGGCTACCGTTTAGTGTTGTATTGGTCCCAAGGGTAATATTGGTTTTTGCAAGGACTGTTCCTTCAAAATGGGCCCCGGTTCCGATTGAAACGGTATCGGCGACTTGCCAGAAGATGTTTTCAGGCAATGCGCCCCCTGTAAGGATGATATCTGTGGTTGCGGCCTGGGTGTAGGCACCATCGATTTGGAAGATAAACACATCGGTCGCATTTCCATGCAAGGTCAGGTCGGTGTTCACAAGTACGCCGGTTCCGAATTTATAAACGCCTGTAGTCAGTGTTTTTCCGCTTAAGTCACCACTGTAAAGTTCCGTGTAATCAGCGGTTCTGCTTGTGGCGTCAGTGTAGGCTGTACGCATGTCCCCAATGGCGGTGGTGAGGGTGCTTGGGGTTTTGGATGTGTAGTCACTTGCGTAGGCGTGGCCGGTAATCTGTGAGGAGGTTGCGAAGGTTCCGGTACTATCCATAATCAGTGAGAATCCTGTAATGTAGGTGGCAGCGGCGGGGGAGACGCCGATGTCACCCGTTACAACTGACATCGTTTCAGTTGAAATGGCCGATTCTCCTATAATGACAAAAGCGTTCGCACTTCTCAAGTCGACCGGATCACTATTGGATTTGAAAAGGACTGTGTATACCATGGATTGAGATTCATCTTCCAAAGTGACTGTGATGGTGGTCGTTCTTTCACTTTCAACTGAAGAAGTGACATCCGTAGCATCTTCAACAAGCACCGTTGAGCTGGACGCATATTGTGTAGCGTCTATTACGGGTGTTGTGGTCTGTCCTTCAGACATGACCCATACGTAGGCTTCATTCTCTGTATCAAAGTCGATGACTGAGGTGCCATCAACACTGAGTCCCCTAAGCGTTACGTCTTGTGTCACAACAGGGTCGTCGTCTTCAAGCGTGTCATCAGGATTGGTTTGCGTGGTGTTGCAAGCAGCCAGTGTGATGATAAAACCTGCGAGCATGAAAAGCGATAATACTTTGAATACGCTGATGCGTTTGATAAGTTTCATGGGTGTTTCCTCTTGCCTGATAACCAAAGGTTTCTCGATCAGGCACTTTTATTATAACGCTATTTTCATTTAAAAACATATATATACATTTATATTCTATTATTATCATATAAATTGCCGTATTAGACCCTCCATTCATTATTAAGTGGTATAATGAACACAAGTCACTATTTAAGCGTCAAGACCCTCAAAGATTTCAATACTGTATCTTAAGGAGATGCCCCCATGACCAAGCATCAGAAGAGCATGCATACTTTCATCATTCTGTTTTTAGGCATCGTCGCAAGCATCATGGTTTTTTTACCGGCACTGTCTTACAATGACTCTGATTCCACATTCACCGGATTTGAAGTGGTATTCGGTACAGAATTCTTCAATCTCGGGTCCTTTGGGTCTGGTCAGATAGAATTTTCCATCCTCGGATTGATTGCGTTTATATCGCCTCTGGCTGCCAGTCTGATTGCGATTTACGCCAAAAAAGGCATGTTGATAGCGTCTGCACTCTTCACACTTGCAGCCGTACTTCTATTCACCCTGCCTGCCTACACCACCGCTACTATGAGAATCGGTGAAACATTCACGGAAATCGATATCAACTGGAGTATGGCGTATGGCCTCATCATTGCAGGGATCCTTTCCATATTCGGCGCCCTATTCACCCTGCTCAACGTACTATACAAGAACCTGCAAACCTAGACCCCTCCTGTTTCACAAACGGTGCCCAAAATTAGGGCACCGTTTTTCTATTTTAGAGGATGTTTTAAATATGCCAAGTGTTTCTATCAAGTGTTCGCAAGTGCCATGATTTTATCTTTCATGGCTGGATTCAACGAGAAATGCTTGTCGAGGAATTCAAGAGCGTATGCGGCAGAGGCTTTGTTTCTGCTGTAGCCCTGTTTTAGGTTTGAAAGAACGGTTTTAGCATCTTTGAAACGCTTTTCAATGCGTCTATCATTATCAAATGGATCGGTTTTTATACTGTTTGATTCATAAACCGTTTCAAAGAGCTCCATGATTAGCTTTGCGGCGTTTACCTGTATGAAGGTGAATGCCGATGCGTGTTCGCCTCTTATCTCTCTTTGAAGTCCGATCAAAAGGTTGGTGAGGGCTTCAAAGACATTGAAGGAGACATCAAGTGTTTTTTTCTTTGGAACATGTCTTGGTTTCAGGCTATCGGTATCAAACCCCGCTTTCACATAAACAGGGTTCCCTTCTGTGAAAGGAATGGATTTCAACTCTTCAGGTTCGAACACGGCAAACTCCGCAAACAGTCCATCCTCGAAAAGCACTTTGAACCCATCAGGTGTGTTTTTGAATTTGAATGCAATCGGTCTTATTTCCAACCAGGAAAGATTCTTTAAGAACGGTTGTTTTTTTCCTTTCTCCACAATAAGAAAAAAGTCGATATCGGAGAATTCATCAAGTCTTTGTGTGTCCGCCATGCTTCCAAGACCAAGAAGACTCAGAACATGCTGATTGTTTTTGATTCGTTCCTTGAGTTCCATGAAGTGTGTGTAAGCTGTATGCATAGGCTGCTCCTTTGTTTATAGTTTCATCCAGACAATTTCGTCTGTTTCTTCCAAAGTGAATGATTTTGAGTCATGCAGGTTGCCCTCCAAAATCATGAGGGTTCCATTTCGTACAATGCCAAACGGAATGGCGCGTTTTTTCATCGCAGTATAAAGCGAGATTACGAAGGTTTTCTTTGAGTCAAAGGTGACTGGGAAGGGTGTTTTAAGGGTTTTAGAGGCTTTTTCAATCGTGATGGCGTAATCATCCTTGCCTTCTTCGGATGGTTCTATGGTAAGAAGATTTTCATAGAATTCTGCGGTGCCTGGGTAAAGGGCGAGTTTGCTTAAAAGGAGCGAGACGATTTTGTTTGAAATGATGGTGTTTTCTACATGGAAGTCCTTGATGAGCGGAGCGTTTTTCGGGTCAAGCAGTTCCACGATGACGTGGGTGTTCTCGCTTTTGAGATGGGTTTCTATGTAGATGAGTGCATTGAAGACGTTTGCATCGTAAACTTCCTTGTCCGCGGTCTCATCACTGAGAAGGATAAGGGTGACCGGGGTGTCTTTTTTATTGATTGTATCAACGGTGTCACTTAGAGACTCCATTGAAACAAGGTTGACGTCTACCGGACTTTCATAAAGACGGCCATAACTTTCAAAGGCGTTTTGGATAAAAGGGAGTTTGTTGTTGGAGGCGATGATGTAGACGTCTTCAAGTTCTTTGACATCAAATGTTCCCGGCTTTAGCGAGCGGGGTTTGACAGTATGTTCTGATGTATGAAGTTTGGTTTTGTTGTTTTCAGACAGGACAAAGACATCGCCTTTTGCTTCTGCGAGCGGGATGGCGTGGGAATGGGTCTTAAGGACTTCTTCAAAGGATTTGCCTTCCACGCGGTAAATCTCAGAGCCTTCAAAAGAAAAGAGTGATAGATAGACATCTTCAATGGACGGATGAATGATGGACTGGGCGATGATTTGGCCGAGTCTTCTGTCAAAGCATACAGGGATGATTTCATAGTCTTTCAACGTAGATACCTTGGAAGACAGATTCAGTAGTTTTTCCTTGGTGTTGATGTCCTTGACTTCGCTTACGAGGACGGGGTTTTTCTCAAAGTCTATTTGGCCCAAGGACAAAAGAATTCTTATCGTCGAGAGGTCGCTATTGGACAGTGCGGCATGTGTGACCGCATTCACGTCCTTGCTCATAATGAGCACGGCCCTGGCTTTTTCAATCGATATGCTTTCAAGGTCCTTTTTAAGAAGGGGGTCTCCCGCTTTAACGAACACGTTCAGATTGTCGATTTTGGTGTTTTTGGCTGTGTTCTTTAGAGCTTGCTGGATCTGCTTTTCCGCAAAGGGCTTGTCGATGGCTCCCATAAGCACGATGGTCATTTTTCTTGTTCTTACATAGATGAGATCGGCGATGAGTTCAGGAACTTTGTTGTTCCAGTTGAGAATGACGATGTGGTCATTCACTCTAAGCATGCCCGAGTTCTCGTCTTTGGACTGAAAATAATCCTTGAGCGTGTTGGTCGCAATCCCGATGATGGCGCCTGTGAAAAGCACGAGCCCTACAACTAGTACAGCTACAGAGAGGGCAAGCGTCTCAGGGTCTTCCACTTCCAGAATCGCGTTCGGTGTGAGGAGCCACTTGACTGCGCCGTTGAAAAGCGCATCAATGTACCCACCGAACCCATCGTTGATGATGAGCGCAATCCAGGCCGCAATCAGAAGGATTACGATGTTTAAAAGCACCATGATCATGATGACGAAGAGTTTTGGATGTTTGAACGTCTGCATGCTGACTGAGGACCTGATTTTTTGAAGCTTGTCTTTGAGTTTTTTCATAAATACATTCCTCCAAGAGTCATTGATGAAAGCTTAATCACCTTTATTATAAACGAGAATTTCAAAATCCCATAATAAAACCTTTAACCGTTTGTTTATAGTCTTTTTAGACCACCACATTGAAATAATGGCACTGTTGACCCTCACTTTGGCTGCTTGCAGCACTGAGGGTGAAGTCAACGAGTTCGATTATCCATTGGATATCTATGAAAATGCCACCATCACAGAGGTTCAGACCGATGGAACCGAAGCAGTCATGACCATCATGGTCACTGGGTTCAATGATGAACAGGACATCACAGTCGTAGCGACTGTCGAAGATGATCTCCTCACTGATTTTGAAGTGACCGATCATGCTGAAAGTGATGACTGGGGCAGAGTTCTTATAGAAGAAACCGATTATCTTCAAGCCATTGTCGACCACTCAAACGATCTTGATGCGCTTCAAGTGAGCGACTACACAGAGATTGACGCAGAAAGCGGCGCATCTGCGGGCACCACAGCACCCGCTTTGATTGAAGCGGCTGAAGCAGCTCTCTTCCATTACACAGTCTTGTATCAATAATTCATCAATTCACAATCCATGAACAAACTCATACTACATATCAGTAAGTGGGATTAAAGAAAAACGCATTTGAGTCGATACTATCGACCTGAATGCGTTTTTTATTATTGAATCGATGGTTTTCGTTTCTATTCAGTTGAGTACTCTTAAGATGCTTCTTTGTTTTTCCAGTCAGTTGAAGCAAAGTATG
>JAGYML010000046.1 GCA_018400615.1 bacterium
CCTGCCAATGGTAAAACAAACTAGTTAAATCATGTAAACTGATTTAACTTTTTTTATTTTAAGCTCCATGATAAGGTTTTCTTCTAATTTGGCGATTTAAGAGCTTGTTTATTCTATTGAATGCATGAAACGGCTTACAACAACAATTGACTTTTGGAAAAAACAATGGTAAAATAAGGTAAAATTTAGTAAAAAAATTAGGAGGTAAGCTTGTGAAAAGACTAATGATTGGACTTGCAATGGTAATTTTTACCATCTCACTTGCGGCGTGTAGCGGTGAAGATGAATGGGAAGCACCTACAATTGAGGGTGTGGAAGACGAAGAGGTGCTTCAAGGATCGGAATTTGATTCTATGGAAGGTGTGACAGCAACCGATTATGAAGGAAATGATCTCACGGATGATATCGAAGTTGATGGTTTTGTGAACACATCGATTCTCGGTGAGCATAACCTTACTTATACGGTTGAAGACAAGGAAGGCATGGAAACCAGTGTAAACAGATACATCACTGTCATTTTCGAAACAGAAGAGCCTTACCAGGTTTACAATGGAAATTTCGAACTCGATACAGGTGGATGGACATTTGACAAACCGGGTGGAGAAGCGGACTGGTCCGTAGAAGATGATATTTTGAATGTTGATATCTCTGATCCGGGGAATGAATGGTGGCAACTTCAAATCTATCAACTGATTGAAATCGAGGAAAACCAAACCTATACTATTGAAGTCACTGCCAAAGGCAGCAACAACAAGTCACTTGGTCTGGGGTTTGAAGATACGACTGCAGGCTATGAAATGATTGCGGGGGGAGCGTATGCGATTGAATTGAGTGACTCGTTTGAAACCCATACCTTTGAATTTCAAAGTGACAGAACCATTGATGCGGCTAAATTCGTACTGTATCTTGGACAAATGGGAGCCGATGAAGCCGCTGCGAATGTGGAAATCGACAGTGTGACCATTTCACTGGCGAATTATACTGCAGGTGACTTGGCTATATCCGGGGCCGAAGACACTGTCATCATGCTCAATGATGATTTTGATCCTCTAGAGGGCGTTACAGCCACCAATGGGGATACCGATATTACGGATACTATTGAAGTGCACGGCATGGTAGATACGAATGTAGCCAACAGAACGCCTTATGTTCTTCAATACATTGTTGAATCGGGTGAAGACAAACTTGTCGTCTCCAGAGTTGTGGATGTAGAAATCGGAGCTGCAGCGGATAAATTATTCAATCCTGATTTCACCATGGGCGTAACAGGTTGGACAGTTGATTTCCCAGGCAACAACGCTACAGGTACCATGAATGTGGTCGATGATGTCATGGAAGTCGATATTACTGATATGGGTAGTGAATATTGGCATATTCAGCTTTCTCAAAGTGACCGAGCCATTGAAGAAGGCAAGACCTATGAACTATCGTTTACCGCTAAAGCCGATGGGTCAAAAACCGTTGGTCTGGGTGTGGAAGATGCAGCGGATGGCTTTGCTGCTTTGGTTGATCCTATTCCAGAATTCGCTTTGAGTGATACATTTGAAACCTATACCCATCAATTCAGTGCCTCATCAGACTTGGAGTCTGTTAAATACGCTTTGTTCTTTGGACAAATGGATGAAGCTGATGAAGCTACCAAGGTGTATGTGGATTCATTCAGTATCCGTGAAGTCGTACCAAGTGGGGAAAGTGTCATGGAAAATCCTGACATGGATCTCGATACTGGTTGGGTCTTTGACTTTCCTGTAGGTGAGGGAACCATGAATTACGTGGATGGTACGGTTGAGGCCGATATCACCAATACCGGTGACGCCTGGTGGCACATTCAACTTCAACAGGCTGGTATCAATGTAGATGAAGGTGTAACCTATTTGCTTAGTGCCACATTGAAGAGTTCTGAAGCAAGAACCGTTGGACTTGGATTGGAAGATGCAGATGACGGATTCGCATCAGTCATCAATGAAGACTTGAACTATGAAATAGGGCCTGAATATGAAACCATTCATTATGTGTTTACACCTGAAGCTTCCTATGAAAATCTTAAGGTCGCGTTATTCCTAGGCAATATCAACGACGATCCAGAAAGTCTTGTGACGGTTGAAAGTATTGACTTGACAGTAGCCGACGATCAAAACATTTTGCAGAACTCAACATTTGAAGATGACTCGGCATGGGCCTTCGAATTCAATGAAACAGCTGAAGGTACCATGAGTGTCGCTGACAATACGCTCATTGCGGATGTTACCAATGTCGGTGAAGCGTGGTGGCATATCCAATTGGCTCAGGAGAGTGTCTCTATTCAGGAAGGTGAATCCTACCTCGTAAGCTTCCGTGCTTCCTCTACAGAACAAAGACGCATTGGGCTTGGTATTGAGGATCCAGCGGATGGCTTCAGAAATCTCAAAAGCGATGATCCTGTCGAATGGGACCTCACAGACGAGATGACAACCTACACATTCGTATTTGACAGTCAGGATACGCTTGATACAGCCAAATTCGCGATTTTTATGGGCTGGCATATAGAAGGTGACGCAGCAAGCACCATCGAAGTGAAAGATTTCTTTGTGGTTCAGCTCGTCGAATAAACGTTTACTCAATCATTGATGCTGCCCGTCCATAAACGGGCAGCTCTACTAAATAAAGGTGTGATTCCATGAAAAAACTATTATTGATAATCATCACTGCAACATTGTTATTGTCTTTAGTTGCCTGTGATGAGTCTGAACCAGAAGAGGCAACACCCACGTATGAAAACCCGGTATTCAATCCTGTTCTTGCAGACCCCAGCATTATCCGTGCTGAAGATGGTACATTCTATGCCTATGGGACTGAAGATGCCTGGGAACACAGTGTGGACTTTCGCTATGTCCCCATTGTCAAAAGTGACGATCTTGTGAACTGGGAATATGTGGGCGATGCATTTGAATCAAAACCTGATTGGAAGGGCAGTGGGTATATTTGGGCCCCTGACATTCAATATTTCAACGATGCATACCATCTTTATTATTCTTTATCGGTATGGGGAGACCCGAACCCCGGGATAGGAGTGGCCACATCTGAAAATCCCGAAGGCCCTTTCGAAGATCAGGGTAAACTCTTTACGAGTGATGAAATCGATGTAGGAAACTCCATCGATCCCTACGTTCACATTGAAGATGATGGAACGAAATGGATGTTTTGGGGGAGCTTTCAAGGCATTTATGCCATCCAGCTTGATGAGAGTGGCATGAATACCGTAGGAGAAAAGACACAAATAGCCGGTTCTGCCTTTGAAGCAACTTATATTGTAGAACATGACGGGTATTATTACTTGTTTGCCTCCACTGGAAGTTGTTGTTCTGGTGCGTCCTCAACCTATCAGATAAAAGTAGCCAGGAGTGCCAATCTACTTGGTCCCTACCTTGATCGCACAGGTAAAAACATTACGGGATCGAGCGGATCACTTGTGATGGGGGATGGTGAGCAGTTTGTTGGTAATGGACACAATGCCGTCATTCAAGATGATGCAGGTGATCACTGGATTGTGTATCATGGAATTGACAAATCAGATCCGTATTTACCCAATGGCGCCACAAAAAGGCCTTTGATGATTGACAAAATCATCTGGGATTCCAATGGGTGGCCACAAGTAGAACAATTCAGACCGAGCGAAGAAGAAAAAGAAGCACCAGTTATTCATAATGAGGAGGATTAAAATGAAAAAATTACTTATAATGTTGGCGTCATTTGTCTTGGTTTTCACTTTGAGTGCCTGTAACGGTGATGATGAGGGAGAAGACCTTGCTGAAGGTGAAGTAGCGCTTACTTATTGGAACTTGTTTACAGGCCCTGATGGAGAAACTATGAGAAGCCTTGTTGATGATTTCAACGTGGAGTATGAAGATGAAATCCGTGTCTCCACCCAAACCATTCCAGAAACAGAATTTTATGAAGTCTTCAACAACACGGTACCTCAAGGTCAAGGACCTGATATAGCCATCATGCATATGAGACGCATTGCCAAGAATGCAGACCTGGGACTCTTGAACAGTTTTGATGACCAGATAGATGAAGCGGCCATGCGAGAAGAATACTTGAGTGAAGCGTGGGATGGCTCTAAATTCGAGGGTGAGCAATACGGCATCCCTCTCGATGTCCATCCGCTTGGCATGTATTATAATAAGGATATTCTAGATGACGCAGGTGTGGAAGTCCCTACGACCACAGAAGAACTGCTTCAAGCCTGTGAAGATTTGGAAGGGCATGTAGAACATTGTCTACCCCTATCCACAATGTGGCCTTCACAGAATGTATTCATTTCCGCCCTTTTCCAGAACAATGGTGAGGACTTGGATGAAAATGGTGAATATCCTGCCTTCAACACTTCACAGGGATATGAAGCATTGAGTTTGCTTAATGAACTGATTCACGACCACAACATCAGCCCAACGAATGTTAATGTCGATGAAGATTTGACATTCTTCAGACAAGGCAATGCCGCATTCCATATCAATGGTATTTGGATGCTCAATGCCATGAAAGACTCAGAAATCAACTTTGGGACGGCTCCAATAGCTACCTTATTTGGAGATACCCCTGCTACATGGGCCGATTCACATAATTTCGTGATGCCTTACAATCCTGATCTTTCACAAGAGAAATATGATGCAATCATGACCTTTATTGATTACGTAACCAGCCATTCCATGGACTGGGCTCAAGCGGGTCAAATACCAGCAAAAATCAGCGTGCTTGAAAGTGATGAGTATGCTGATCTAGAATACCACAATAATTTTGTCGATCTGGATACCATACAATTTGTGACCACATCGCCCTATGTAGAAGATGGCTTCGAACCGGTATTTTCTCGAGTCACAACAGCAATGGCTAATGAAAACGCAGATATCCAAGCGTTGTTAGACGATGCTGAAGAAGAAGGTACTGAACTTGTCAACGAAGCCTTGGAATAGAGGTAGGATCAAAAGGCTCCTTCCGGGAGCCTTCTTCCTTCCCCACCTTGTCATCTTCGGGGTATTCTTTGTATTTCCATTCTTTTACGGTCTTTTAATCAGTTTCTTTGATTGGCATATGTTCATTCCAGAGCAAAGAGAGTTCATTGGTTTTGACAATTATGTGAAGATCCTCTTTGACAGTGAAAGCATCTATTATCGTTATTTCTGGAATGGTTTGAAGAATACTTTTACCTTTGTGGTGTTATCGGTTCCACCTTTGGTAATAACCCCTTTTATTCTCGCATTGTTAATGAATGTAGAACCAAAGGGTTACAAGATGTTCAGGGCTATTTTCTATTTGCCCAATCTATTCTCCATTGCTACATTGGTACTTATTTGGCGGTGGGTCTTGAATACAAATGTCGGAATTTTGAATCTAACGCTGTCTGAGGTTGGTGTTGAAAATATTCCCTGGCTCTCCAAACAGCCTTTTGCTTGGTTTTCACTGGTGCTTATGACTGTGTGGTGGACCATTGGGGCCAATATGATTATTTTTACGGCTTCACTGAAAGAAGTTCCGGATAACCTTTATGAAGCCAGTGATCTTGAAGGCGCCAATACCTGGCAGAAAATACGTTATATCACTTTGCCATCCATTAAGAACCAGTTGATTTACATTACCATTATGACCACCATCGCCTCATTCAACGTTTTCGGTCAACCGCAACTTGCGACCGAAGGCGGACCTGAAGAAAGCACCACTGTTTTAATGATGTACATTAGAAATATCGCATTCGGTGGAGGACGCCCAGACCCCGGTGTTGCCTCTGCTATGGCAATCATGCTTGGTTTACTGATGATACTCATCAGTGTCATTCAAGTAAAAATCATAAAAAGGCTGAGTGATTGATATGGGCATTAAGGCAATTGAAGACAAGAAAAAGCGTCGATCATTCATTGCATTGACGATTGTATCCTTTTTTTGGGTCCTTCCCATCATATGGGTCGTTTCCACATCATTCAAAACAGAAGCCGAGGCTGTAAGCGGGAGTTTGAATTTCATACCTGAAATCTTTTCACTGCAGTCTTATCGATATATTTTCACAGATGACCAACACAATATCATGCACTATGTATGGAACTCATTCAGAGCTGCTGGACTCCATACAGTGCTTTACTTGGTCATTGTGTCATTGGCAGCTTATGCTTATGGCATCATGCGTTGGAAAGGGCGCGACAAAATGTTTTGGCTTTTGGTGTCCACGATGATGATTCCCGTCGTTATGAATTTGATACCCCTCTATTCACTGATGATCGCTTTTGATTGGCTGAATAGTCTGGAAGCCCTCGTCATTCCCTCGCTTGGAGGCGTTTTCGGGATATTCCTTCTCAGGCAGTTCAACCTGGGAATTCCAGGAGAAGTTTTGGAAAGTGCCCGTGTAGATGGGGCCAATCACTTTCAAATATACTTTAGAATCGTACTGCCGCTCACAAAACCGGCTTTAGTCGTTGTAGGCTTGTTTGCGTTCATGACAAACTGGAACGAATATCTATGGCCACTCATCGTACTCAATGATGATACGTATCGAACCTTGCCTGTAGGACTGGCCCTCATTCAAGGAAACTACAATATCTATTACTCCAGACTCATGGCTGCAACAGTTATCTCAATGATTCCTGTACTCGCGTTGTTCATGAGTGCCCAAAGGTTCTTCATCAAAGGCATCAGCATGACTGGAGTCAAACAATAAAGAGGTGTAGACATGAAAAACAATTATCCCAGACCACAATTTCAACGCTCCGATTGGGTTAATCTCAACGGCTCATGGCAGCTTGCATGTGACGAAGCTGACATGGGATTGAAAAAGGCGTGGTATGAATTGAAGCATCTGCCGGATGCTCGATCCATCAAGGTTCCGTTTGCTCCACAAAGTCAAATGAGTGAGTATGAAAATAAGATTCCCTCAGTCATCTGGTATACCCGTGATTTTGAGATTTCAGTGAAGTCCAAGGAAAAAGCTATTCTGCATTTTGGGGCTGTGGATTACAAGGCGGATGTATTTATCAACGGTCTGCATGTAAAAACCCATGAAGGTGGGAACACGGCCTTCAGCGTAGACGTGACCCATGCGCTTAAAGAAAATAGTGAGCTCAACAGTTTGCACGTACGAGTTTTTGATGACATGAAGGATATCGAAATACCCAGAGGCAAGCAATACTGGAAAGAAGAAAGCGAAAGTATTTTCTACACGCCGACTTCGGGCATATGGCAAACGGTCTGGCTTGAAAAAGTACCGAAATCCTATATTGAGAAAGTGAAATACATACCCGATATACTCCAAAACACCATAAAAATCTCTTATTATTTTAATGAACCCCTTTCAGCAACGTTAAAGACCCATATCACCTTTGATAACGAGAAGATAGTGGACAGTCAAAAAGCCGTCAACGGGGACTATTACGAAGAAGTTTTCTTTCTTGGTAAAAACAATGATCAGGATGAAAAACGGTTTTGGAGTCCTGAAAACCCCAATCTTTATGACGTAACCTTCGAATTGGCAACAGACGATGCATCAGATGTGGTTGAAAGCTATTTCGGAATGCGAAAGGTATCCATTGAAAACGGCTATCTGATGCTCAATAACAATCCCTATTACATGCGTTTGATACTTGATCAGGGCTATTATCCAAAAAGCCTGATGACCAGTCCTTCAGACAAAGCCATCATCAAGGATATAGAATTGACTAAACAGATGGGATTCAACGGGGTTAGAAAGCACCAGAAAATAGAAGAACCACGCTACTTGTATCACGCAGACCGAATGGGACTGCTCGTCTGGGAGGAAATGCCTTCTGCTTATAAGTTTTCTTCCAGAATGATGAAAAACATCAGTCGTGAATGGCAAAGTGCGATTGACAGGGATTACAACCATCCTTCCATCATTGCATGGGTACCCTTCAATGAATCCTGGGGTGTCCCAGACCTCCTCTCAAACCAAAGAGAAATTCATTATCTTGAATCCATCTACCATCTTACAAAAGCCAAAGACAGTACGCGTCTTGTCATTTCAAACGATGGATGGGAACAGGGTACAACCGATCTGTTGACCATCCATGATTATGAATCTTCTTACAATGTATTGAAATCCCGCTACCATTCACTGGATAGCATATTGAAAAGCTTACCGGCCAACAAATTGCTAATCAATAAAGGCTTTGATTATGATAAACAGCCTATACTGGTTACTGAATTTGGCGGCATATCCTATAAAAAAACGGATGAATCAGGTTGGGGCTATTCACATGCAAAGGACGACCAAGATTTTGAAAACCGATTGAAAAACGTATTCAATCCACTCTATGAATCTTCGCATATTCAAGGGGTCTGTTATACACAGCTCACCGATATTGAACAGGAAATGAATGGCCTGTTGACCTATGACAGAATTCCTAAAATCAGTATTGAAAAAATCCGCTCTATCGTCATAAACGACTCATAGCTTTCCTCCTACTAGAAAGGGACATTCGTCGGTCCCTTTCTTTTTGTGACCATTAACAGACTGTCGCTCATATAGAGAAAAACAGGCGTTTTGAAACCAATCCATAAGCAATTGAATGTGTGAAGACATTGTCAAGGTGCGCTTATTTCAGCGCACCTTTTTAAACCCTTCCTTTACAAAACGTTTCTCCTGGGTTAAAAATAATATATATTCCTTAAGTGAGGTGGATTTATGAATGAAATCAAACTGATTAGCCCATCCATAGAGTATTCCAAGGCCATCATGGA
>JAGYML010000047.1 GCA_018400615.1 bacterium
TTAATCATGGAGATTCCTCCTTACTTGAATGTGGCGACTTCTTTTAGTTTTTTATATATTTTTTCTTCGCTTACAGTTTGGTGATGTTCCCCTTTGGGGAGTGGAATGGTGATGTCAAAGCCGGTGACGCGGGTAGGTTGCGCTTCCAGATGGAAGAATGCGCCTTCGTTGACACGGCTGATGAGCTCGCTTCCGATGCCGAGCGTTTTCACGGCTTCATGGACGACAACGAAACGGCCGGTCTTCTTCACGGATTCAATGACAGTGTCGCTGTCCATCGGTGCGATGGTTCTAAGATCGATGACTTCTACGCTATGGCCTTCGTCTTCAAGACGTTTCGCGGCTTTAAGCGTGTCTTTCATCATCGCACCCCAGGCTACGACTGTGACGTCATCACCTTCCTGCACGACTTTGGCTTTGCCGATTGGGACGGTGTATTCTTCGTCAGGCACTTCCTGTTTGAAGGCACGGTAAATCCGCTTCGGTTCAAAGAAAATGACGGGATCGTTATCCTTGATGGCGGCGGTTAAGAGGCCTTTGGCGTCGTATGGGGTTGATGGGATGACGAGTTTGAGTCCTGGAATGTGTGCAAACAAGGTTTCCAATGATTCCGAGTGGTGTTCCAGAGCGTTCACGCCGCCACCATAAGGCATGCGAATGGTAATTGGCATCTGGTACTTGCCGCGTGAACGGTTTCTCATGCGGGCCATGTGGGTGACGATTTGGTTGTAGCCTGGGAACATGAAACCAGAGAACTGAATTTCAGGGACCGGTCTCAGTCCGTTTGCGGCCATACCAATGGCACTTCCGATGATGGCACCTTCTGCGATGGGGGCATCAAATACACGGTCTTTTCCATATTTTTTCTGCAGTCCCGCGGTCACACGGAACACGCCGCCTTCATACCCGGTATCTTCACCGTATACAATGACGTTTTCATCGTTTTCCATTTGTTGGTCGAGGGTTTTGTTGATTGCGTTTAAAAGCGTTATTTCTGCCATGTTATTTAGCCTCGCTTTCTTCGATATCTCTTAAGCGCTCTTCTTTTTGGCGCTTGAGTTCAGGGGTCAATGATTCATAGGTAAAGTCAAAGACTTCATCCACAGTAGGATGTTCTGATGCTTCTACTTTTTTGAAGGTGTTTTTAATGGTTTTCTTGTATTCTTTGGTCAAGGCTTCATCTTTATCCTTGTTCCAGAGTTTCTTGTTGGCAAGGTATTTGTTGAAGCGTTCGATGGGGTCTTTCTTGGCCCATTCTTCCACTTCAGAGTCTTCCCTGTAAAGGGTCGGGTCATCGGATGTGGTATGGGGTCCCATACGGTAGGTGACCGCCTCGATCAAGGTAGGGCCTTCGCCGTTTCTTGCGCGTTTCAAGGCTTCGCTTGTCGCGACGTACATCGCGAGGGGATCGTTCCCATCGACTTGGATGCCGGGGATGCCATAAGCAACCGCTTTTTGCGCAAGTGTGGCTGCGCGGGTTTGCGCGGCTCTTGGTGTAGAGATGGCATAGTGGTTGTTTTGGATGATGAACACGACAGGCAAGTCGTTCGTACCTGCGAAGTTCACGCCTTCATGGAATTCTCCATGAGAAGTGCCTCCATCTCCGATATAGGCGACTGCGGCGGCACCGGTTTTCTTGTATCTGGCCGCATAAGCGATGCCTGCGGCGTGGGAGAACTGTGAACCGATTGGGACGTTGACAGGCAGTGCGTTGACACCGTCGTCATAGCGGCTTCCGCGTTCGTTTCCGTACCAGTAAAGGTAGTTTTGTTCCACAGTGACCCCTTTGTAAAGAAGGGCTGCGGTTTCACGGAAGGCCTGGACGAGCCAGTCTTTTTCTTCACTTGCGGCCATCGGGCCGACTTGAGCAGCTTCCTGACCCATAGCTGGGGCAAAGGTAAGCATGCGTCCTTGGCGCTGATACTGAAGCGCCTTTTCATCTGACATGCGTGACAAGCGCATGATCTTATACATTTTAAGCAGGGTTTCATCGTCGATTTTGGGCTCAAGGTCCTTATTTACGACCTTTCCGTCTGGATCGAGAATCTGGAGTTGCTTTTTCTCCAATGGATTGTAGTCATCAAACAACATAAGTGTGCCTCCTACATTTATAATTTTTATAAATAAATTTTTAGAAAAAAAATAAAACGGCTTTCCCGTATTACAGCTTTATAATAAAAAGGCTTACGGGTCATTGCACGTGAAATGCTCAAATCATAACTATTATAAACAGTTCGTATTGAGTACTACGATGTGGACGTGTCTTGACACTTATTGACAGGCGCTTCTTAACTGTCTTTACGCTTTTTTATCTCCAATTTGTATTTGAAAAAAGACGGTTGATGCAATAAAAAAAAGCGCTTCACGGTATCCGTGAAGCGCCTGAAGGTTTTAAAGTAGTGCTTCAGTCCTTGTCCCATACTTCCTTGCGATAGGTTTTGTCTTTTTTGTCCTTTTGCATCAACGCTTCAAGACGGGCTTTTCGCACGAAGTAATAGACCATGAGGCCATTAATTAAAAGAATCAGTATAAAGAGTATGCCAAAAAGATAGAAATTGGCAGGGTCCAGGCCGTAGTCATTGATTTGGGGCTGAATGAAGAAATAGGCTATGGCAGTAAGATAAAGGGTTAGGGGCAGAACTGTCGCGCCCAGGGATATTTTCGTGAATAGCCAGGTCACAAGCACGCTCACTGCAAGCCCCAGGGTGTAGATGACGATGATGGTGGATGCGTCCATTTTCAGGCTCCGTTCTGTTTGTAGTATTTTTCCTTGAGGGTGCCGCTTCTGTAAAGCTCTATGAGGTGGGCAAGGTCATCGACCTTGGTTTTGAGTGCTTTACCGTTATCGGTATCATAGACGTAGGTTCTTCTTTCGTTCAAATCTTCGCTGTGCAAGACACTGACGATGTCTTCTTCCTTGTCAATCAGTTCCTGATACGTTGAAAAGCGGCTGTGACTGACGAGGTAGTAGGCATAGGAATCCGCAATGAGGGTGTAGCCCCCGATGTTGGTGGCTTTTTGGTATTCCTTGCTCATGCCACCATCGATGAGATAGATATGCTTGTCAGCCAACACGATGTCTTCACCCCGGGTCACATCAAGGGGCACATGGCCATTGACGATGCGTCCCTTATCATAGGGAATGGCGTAATCGTTTAGGATGTTTCTGATGATATCTGTGCGTGTACGCAGTTCGAAATAAGGATTCATGATTTCATTATGGGTGGCCTTGTCCTCTATGAAATAGCGTTCGAAGGTACGCATGGCGTCTTTGGCAAATAAGGGGCTTGCGCTGCCCTGCCAAAGAAACATGAACCAGTCGCGCTCGTGCGTATCTTTTTCATAACGGTTTAAATAGGCGTTTCTAATGATCTGTTCGAGTTTTTCAAAAAGGCCTTTCCCCTTGTAGGGTTTTCCGTTGATGGTTTTTTCCATGAATGAGCCATCAGCGTTCAATGGAAAGCCCGCATGAAAAAGGAGTGTGTTATCAATGGGGAGAATCATCGAGCCTTTTCTGAAGAGAAAGCGCACATGCTTTTGAAGCATTTCGTTGTGAAGGAAAAGCTGTTTCAGGTGATCCATGATGGCGAGTTCACTGTCTGTAAGTTTGTAGGGATCGTGCTTGTCGATGGTTGGAAAGGACGCTTCTCTTAGTTCATAGGTCTCGTTGTTCAAGGCGATCGTACCCTTGTCAAAGTCTATTCTGTGAAGCATGAGACGGTCGTCAAGACCAAACTCAGGGTTTCTCCTTACGACTTCGCTTTCCAGTTTGAACTGAATGATTGCGATCGCTTTATGCAACCGTGCCACGAACTTTCCGCCTCCGGGTTCATTGGAGACATCCTTTTTCGGATAAAACGGTTTGCAGGCATCCTTTTTATAGACGCGGTTGGCGAAGTTCGCAAGGGGCCTGAGGTTGATGCCATACCCATCTTCAATACAGTCAAGGTTGTTGTAGCGTGCAGCGATTCTGAGTACATTCGCAATCATCAGCCGCGATCCACTCGCTGCACCGAGCCAGATGATGTCGTGGTTGCCCCACTGCACATCGACTCTTTTTTGCTTGATGAGACGCTCCATCACCATGTGGGGTTTGGGTCCGCGGTCGAATATGTCGCCGACCACGTGGAGTTTGTCGATGGACAGTTTGCGTATGAAGCGCGAGAGCTCCACAATCATCTTTTTCTCTCTTTCCGTTTTGAAGAGTGCTTCGATGATGGCGTCGTAGTAACGGGCTTTGTCTTCGGTTCTATCAGATTCGTAAATCAGTTCCTGGATGATGTAGGCGAATTCATCAGGCAGGGTTTTTCTGACCTTTGATTTGGTATACTTGCCGACGACGATGCGGGCCAAAGCCACCATTTGTCGCAAGGTCTTTCCAAGAAGTTCTGAATAAGCTTGAGCATTTAAAAGCTTTTGGTATTTGCCAAGCATGTCCGTCGGGTAATAGATGAAAAAAGCGAGCCGCTTTCTATCTTTCAAGGAGAGGTCTTTGAAATGCACGTCAATCTTGCGTCTCAAAACGCCCGAAGCGTTTTTCAGGTAGTGGTTGAAGGCATCGTATTCCCCGTGAATGTCAGCGATGTAGTGCTCCGTGCCCTTGGGGAGATTCAAAATGGCGGAGAGATTGATGAGCTCTGTACTTGCGCTTTGTATGTTGGGGTATTTCTGCGCAAGGAGTTCAAAATATTTGCGTTCATAGGGTTCCATGTTCCCACATCCTTAGTATGTGCTTAAAAGGAGCGTCAAACGCTCCTTTTAGTTTAAATCATCGTGCATTGAGGTAAAGTTCTTTGGCGATGGACTCATTGATCTTTATCATGTTGCCCACGTTGCCTAGGGCCACGGTTTGTTTGGCGAGTTTGGCCGCTTCTTCTTCACTGAGATCGATTTCACTGTCTTTGAAAGACGCAGGCGCACCCCAGGATCTAAACAGGCTTCTCAATGTATCAGGGACGTCGTCTCCCTTGCCGCCGAGGACTTCCTTCGCCAGGAGGTCGAGGCGTCTTTTCATGTCTTGTGGGTTGTAGTTTCTAGCGGTTTCTATCCACGAAGGAAAGATTGAAGAGAGGGCGTAGCCATGGGTGAGTCCATAATGTACGGTGAGAGGGTAGGAAAGACGGTGGCTTGCCCAGTCGCCGACTTTGCCTTTTTGAAGGATCCAGTTGAGGGCGAGTGTTGCCGCCCAGCTGATGTTGGCACGGGTGTGGTAGTCATCCTCACCATTCAAAATACGGTTGGTGTTTTCAATGACGCTTTTAAGGACCCCGAGTGTCATGTAGTCACTGGTTTCCGTTCTTTTGGTGGGGGAGAAGTATTGTTCGAAGATGTGCATCATGATATCGATTGAGCCCGCAAAGGTATGGTGTCTCGGTACGCTGAAGGTGTAGCTCGGGTCGATGATTGCGAAGCGGGGTCTCAGACCTTCTTTGGCGATGCTTCTTTTGTCGTTGGCATCATCGTTGGAAATAACGGTGTTTCCGTTTGTTTCGCTGCCTGTGGCCGCGATTGTAAGAATCACGCCCAGAGGGAGTGCCTCTTTGTACTCGGCTTCATGCATGAAGGTTTTCCACACATCCGCTTCTTCGAGATGGGCTCCAAACGCGATGGCTTTGGCAGCGTCTATGACAGAGCCTCCGCCTGCGGCTAAAATGAAATCAATGTCGTGTTTGAGCACGGTCTTTCTTCCGGATAGGACGCTGCTCATATCGGGGTTCGGTCTGACGCCACTTTCTTCAAAGACTTCTATGCCTTGGGCTTTTAACAACGTGTGGATACGGTCATAAATCCCCAGTTTCTTGATGGCGCTCTTTCCATAAACCAATAGCACACGCTTGACTTTGTGTGCCTCCATGAGTGAGGGCAGTGTTTCAAGTTGATCCTTGCCAAATACGATTTTGGTAGGTGAACGGTATTCGAAATTTTCCATGATATCAGTCCTTTCATCGTAATTATACCATACCCAAGCCTTTCTTTGAACCGAGAAACATGCGTGCCACAAATGTGTTAAACGCTTGAAAAAAGGGGGCCCTTGCTTTAAACTGTATGTATACAAAAAAGTGAGGCGATACCGTTGAAACCAGATTATACACATTCCATCATCAACATCACCGCATCCATCGTGAACCATTATGGGCTGACGCCTTTGCATGGAACGTTGCCTGAATTGGACGCCGCATTGAAAAAAGACTATGACCATGTTGCCGTGGTACTCATGGACGGACTGGGCACCAATTTGCTCGATCCGCATTTAGAAGACCAGTCGGTTTTGAGAACCCATTTGAAAGATACGCTTACCAGTGTCTATCCTTCTACCACCGTGGCCGCAACCACGGCGGTTCTTACCGGAAAGACACCCTATGAAAGTGGGTATCTCGGATGGTTTCAATACTTTCCTGAAGAAGATATTCACTACCAGGTTTTCATGAATAAGGATTATTATGATGAATCCAAGTCCATCCCCAAAGATTTCTTTAAAAAACACTTCACACAAAAGACCTTTTTGGATTTGGTGGATGTTAAGCGAAAAGACGTGTGCACGAAAAAACTATTCCCTGCCAAAATCGAGGAAAACGGGTATGATTCCATTGAAGAGGGCTTCAAAAGACTCGAGAAGTTCCAAAAAAGTGAAACCAGAACACTGAGTTACCTTTACCTTGTGGAACCGGACTTGACTCAGCACAAGACCGGAGTCAAAAGCATCGATACAAAAGAGATAGTCCGCACCCTCGATGCTGCCTTGAAAACCTACAAGGACAGCATGCCTGACAATACGCTTGTCATATTGACAGCGGATCATGGCCTTACCGATGTCGTGCCAATCAATTTGTTTGACTACCACGATCTGACTGCGACCTTCAAAACACTTCCGGCAAATGAGCCGAGAATGACCAATTTCTTCATCAAGGAAGACAAACGTGAATACTTCATGCGTTTTTTCAATGACCATTTCAACGATTCTTACGACCTTTACACGAAACGCGAATTTCTCACACGCAAACTACTGGGTACGGGTGAAAAGCATGAGAATGTGGATTTGACCATGGGTGATTTCATTGCTGTGGCCAAGGACAAGCATTTTTTCAAACTATCCGATAAGAAAGAACATATGGCCCATCATGCAGGGATGACCCCTGATGAGATGGAAGTCCCGCTTGTCGTCTTCGACAAGCCTAAAAAGAGGTGATTAGATGGGTATATTCGACCAGCAAAGCGATATCAAGAACTTTCCTAAACAAAATCCGGTGTCCACTTTTTTAATCGCCGGTGTCACCTTGATGTTTTTCGTCCTGATATTTGATGGGGGCTTCACAAATGTCAACATGTTCAAATACGGGGCCCTTTATGAGCCTGCCGTCTTTCAAAGCGGTGAATGGTGGCGCATCATCACAGTCATGTTCCTTCACGGTTCGATCAGCCACTACATCTTCAATACGATTTTTGGACTGTTCATCATAGGCAGTGCGCTTGAACGCCTCATCGGTTCATTCAGATACGCTCTTGTCTATTTCATAGCCGGTATTGGCTCTTCATTTACCATCTTGCTGCTGTACATTTTCAGTGGCGAACCAGTGCTTACTGTAGGCGCAAGTGGTGCCATTTACGGTGTCCTTGGAACTTTTCTTTATCTGACGATCAACCATCCAGAGAAGTTTGATCCCAGAGACGTTCAGGGAATCAAGGGCCTGATCATCATCAACGTGGTATTCACCTTTTTAGCTCCGAATATTTCAGTCGGTGGCCATATAGGTGGGCTTGTGACCGGGTATCTGATTGCGATGTTCCTGTTCAAGGACGAAGCGAAAAGAAAAGCAAAATGGCAAAACAAAAGCTACTACAGAGATCCCTTCACAGACGTCAGAAAGCTAGAAGACATAAAGTCCGCGGACGATGACGATGACGATCCTTTCGCAAGATACGATTGATTGACCCCATAAAACACAACCCATGGACTGCCAACAGGGTTGTGTTTTTTATTTCATTCACAACCCCTTTAAAAGTGTTATAATACGAGTAACTTGATAAAAAGGATGATGCGTCGTGGAATCTGGAGTTTATATTGGAATCATGACTTTGTTCATAGGGATGACGCTTTTTGATCTTTACGTCTCCAAATTGAACAGTGAAGCAAAAGAAAATCCCGTTCCGGACATTGTGAGCACCATTTACGACAAGGAAGCCTACGACAAATGGAAAATCTATTCGAGAAGACAAAGTGATCTCTCTATGTTCAACCGATTTTTCCGCTTTTTATTCATATTGATCATGCTTATGTTTGGAGGCTTTCAGGCTCTGAATCTATGGGCTCAATCCATCGGTGAATCCATCTACACGGCGACCTTGCTGTTTTTTGGAATCCTGTT
>JAGYML010000048.1 GCA_018400615.1 bacterium
GGTTCATCAAAGAGAAGAATTTTTGGATCCATCGCAAGGGCGCGTGCAATGCCGACGCGCTGTTTCTGTCCGCCCGAAAGTTGAGTGGGCTTGCGGTTTGCGAAGTCTGCCATGCCGACTTTCCTGAGGCTTTCGTAGGCTTTCTTTTCGCTTTCTTCTCTGGTACGTCCAAGCACGTTTCTTTGAGCTATCGTGCAGTTATCCAGTACACTCAGATGATTGAAGAGATGGAAACCCTGAAAAACCATGGTCGCATTGCGTCTGACTTTTTCAAGCACTTTCTTTTCAGGTGTCAGTGTCACGCCATCGACGACGATGGTGCCTTCAGTGGGGATTTCAAGATGGTTGAGGGTTCTGAGAAGGGTGGTTTTTCCACTGCCTGAGGGTCCGATGATAACATTGACAGTCCCTCTTTCAAGTGTCAGGCTTACGTCTTTCAAGACGTCGCCTTCACCGAAATCCTTTCTCAGGTTTTTTATTGTGATCACGCGAGCTCACCGCTTTCACTTGCAAGGATGTGTTTGCTTTCTCTGCCCATGTAATCACTGAGTTTCCTGAGACCATAGACGGCCACCATGACGATGAGCAGATAAATGATAGCGACAATGACGAAAGCTTCAGTGTAGCGGTAATGCGCGCCAGCGACGCTTCTACCCATGTAGAATAGCTCTGTCGTACCGATGACACTGAGTACGGCGGTATCTTTCAAGTTCACGATCAGTTCGTTCCCGATGGCGGGAATCATGTTTCTAAAGGCCTGAGGGAAAAGAATCTTCTGATAAATCTGTCTGGTAGACATGCCAAGACTCTCAGCCGCTTCTCTTTGACCGGCGTCAAGCCCTTGAAGCCCACTTCTGAGGATTTCAGTGAGGTAGGCAGCCGTATTGAGGGATACGACAGTAAGCCCTGCGACAAGCACAGGCATTCTTACCCCGGCTCTCGCAAGTCCGTAATAAAAAAGCATGGCCTGGACCATCATCGGCGTGCCTCTGAAGATGGTCACATATATTTCTGCGAAACGCTTTGACCCCCATTTGAGGGCTCTTGTGACAAAGAGCCCATAACGGTTCAAAGTCTGGATTTTCATGATGACCAGGATAAAGGCGATGAAAAGTCCGATCAAGGTGCCGGCAATCGCTAGCAGCAACGTATACATGATCCCCTGAAGATAAAGGGGGTAGTAATGAATCACAAGATCGACCATCCCCCTTAGGAATCCCGGGGCTATGTCTGCGAGGATGATCATGGCTGGCGAGAGAGTGCCTCTTCCATCCAGGTGTTTCTGGTATCTTGGTCGATGCCTGCGAGGATGGTGTTGATGTCATCTCTAAGCGCAGTAGCTTCTTTTCTGAGGGCGATTGCGACGGTCACATCCGAGTCATCGACTTCAAAGCCGTTTTCAAGTTCCACGATTGAAAGGTTGTCGTTGTCACTCGTGATGCTGGTCGCGACTGGGAGTTCCGCCACGAGGGCGTCTGAAGTGCCACTTTCAACCTGTTCGACGAGGCTAGGGTAATCATCAAGCGGATTGGCGTGATCGACCCCTTCAATCTGGTCAATCAAATCATCTTGAAGCGTCCCTTTTTGTGCAATGACGCGTGCCCCATTAAAATCTTCAAGGCCTGTAGCGTCTGTGTACTCACTGTCGCTACGCACGACAAGTACCTGTTCGCTTCTGTAGTATTCATCGGTGAAGTTGACTGTTTCCGCTCTCTCAGGCGTTGGGCTCATGCCCGCGATGATGACGTCGATGGTGTTTGAGGTAAGCGCGGGAATAAGGCCGTCCCAGCTCACTTTTCTGATGACGAGTTCGCGGCCGAGGTCATCGGCGACACGTCTCGCGACGTCGACATCATAACCGTCACAGTATGCGGGCGCTTCCTCGATGTCCTCCCCGTTATCCATGTCGGTCCAGTTGAACGGTGCGTAGTTGCACTCGAGTCCCACTACCAATGTGTCTTCATCATTGCCCTCACAGGCCGCCAGGGTGAACACACCAAGTCCCACAGCAATCAATGCAAATAATTTTCTCATGTTCCATGTCCTTTCCGTTTCTTTTTTTATATTTCATAAAAAAAAGTGTCACGGAGGACACCAATAGATTTCAATTATATTGAAAAAGCCATTAGCGCCTCTACCGAAGTAGGAGTCCACAGGGTATTTCCCAGTAGCCCATACACTATTCGTGCCCGAATAGGTACTCGGCGATGGTTGCCTTTCAGAAGTTTCATAGCCTGCCGGCTCACCTTCTTACTCATCTGCATCGCAGCCTCTATTTTTTTATGTTGACTTAACTATAGCACAGGGGTTTAAAATCGGTCAACCCCCGATGAATTGAAAGTGTTTTCAAAAACATATTGTAAAAAAAATAGGAGGGCAGAAGCCCTCCATCATGCTTTATTTTTTGTGTTGGTTCATGGAATTGAGGACCTGACGGACCTGTTTTTCCGAAGGTTTTCTTCCCATTTGCATCATCATGGCGCGTACCATGTCTTCGTTGATCGGTGGGTTCTTCTCAAGGTAGCGTTTGAAGTATTTCTGTGAGAGGAAGAATCCGACGACAAGTCCGACAATAAGGGCGACGACGATGAGTACGATTGCAAGCCATAGAGGTTCCATATAATCACTCCTTCTTTCAAAAACCATTATAGATTAGACAGGCCAAAATTACAAGTAAAACCGAACCTAAAAATCTGTATTACCAATTTTTAAAAAAGTATTTACAAAGCGGTCGTATTGCGGTAAAATGACCATGGTTTAAAAAGGAGGCGAGATCATGGCAAGACGTATTACTGAAGAGTGCATTGCCTGTGGCGCATGCGCAGCAGAATGCCCGGTTGATTGCATCAGCGAGGGCGACATCTACGTTATCGACGAGGATGCCTGCATCGATTGTGGCGCGTGTGAGGAAGTTTGTCCTGTAGACGCGATCATCGAAGTTTAATTCCATTAACTCACAAGGGCTCGGTTGAGTCCTTTTTTCTTTGGTCTGTTATATTTATTCTAAATAAAGCGCAAATGCGCTGAAAAAGGTTTACAACCCAAATCGAATGCTTTAAAATATAATTAAACCATATGGTAAGGAGGAATGACCATGCCTAGACGTATTACCGATGAGTGCATTAGTACAGGCTCTTGTGTTGAAGAGTGTCCTGTGGATTGCATTTCTGAAGGGGAAGAAATTTATGTGATTGACGAGGATGCCTGCATCGATTGTGGTGCTTGCCAAGTCGTTTGTCCCGTAGATGCCATTATTGAAGTCTAAATAACGGTTCATCCTCAGATTAAGGTGTTATCAAAAAAAAGGCCGCGAGGCCTTTTTTTCTTTATCATACGTCCTTGAAGGGGTTTTGTGCGTCTTCAAAGACGGATACTTCAAGTGATTCAAAGGTTGACTCAAGCCAGCGCTTCAAAGCGTGTTTGAAGTGTTTTTCAGCGCTGTGGCCTACATCGAGGGCACGCTGGCCCATCTGGATCATGTCGTGGGCCTTGTGGTAGGTGACGTCCCCTGTAATATAGAGGTCGGCGCCTTTTTTCTTGGCGCTGGCGGCGTGGTCTGCCCCACTTCCGCCACTGATGGCGATGCTTTTTATCGGTTTGGTGCGGTCATTTCCAATGTAGCGCGCGCTTGAAATATCAAGCGCTTTTTTAATGAAGTCTATCGCGTCCATCAATGGAAGCGGGGTTTTGAGGTCCCCAATCCGCCCGATGCCGTGAATGGCATCCTCGTATTCGAGAATGGCCACGTTTTGCAGATTCAGTTTTTCAGCGAGCATGTCGTTCATGCCCCCGGTGGCGAGGTCATAGTTCGTATGGGCCGCAAAGACCGTAATATCCGCCTTGATGATGTCACGGATGAGCTGCCCTTTGTAGGCATCATAGTGGATGGCATTGAGTCCGCCGAATATGAGTGGGTGGTGCGCGATGATGAGCTCTGCGCCCATGGCTTTCGCTTCATTTAAAGCGTCTTTGGTGACATCGAGGGTCACAAGGACTTTGGTGATGGGGCGGTTCAGGGTGCCAACCATGACTCCGACGTTGTCCCATTCATAGGCCAGGGATTTCGGGAATGCGTTTTCCAGAGCTTTTGCAAGGTCACTTCCGTTCATAGAGTATCGCCTCCAAAAGGCTTTTTTTGGCAATCAGGGGTATGCGTTCTGCGCCTGGAACCTTTTCAATGGTCACAAGCAGACGCGCGTATTCACGTATGAGAGAATCAAGGTAGACAGGGTCACGTTCCTTGATGAGTAGCGGGCCATAATAGAGTTCGGTTTCACTGAGGGTCATGGTCCCTTCTTCCATCACGATGATGGGGTAGAGGATGCCCTTGTCCACCACGAAGGTTTCCTTGGTGATTTTGAGTCTGCGGACATCACAAAGTTCGCGCACTTTTTCATACGCGTCCTGGGGTTGAAAGATGAGTTTCTTGACGTTTTTGAGGTCGCTTTCCTTAACGGTCTCATAGATGTTCTTGCCGCCGAGGCCTGTGGCCGTGACGGTATCGACTTCGTTTGTCAGGGCCTTGAGCCCTTCGGTGTGTTTGAGTATGATGTGATCGGTGAGACCGGCTTCTAAGATATTCGCTTCCGCACGCGAAAGCGGGCCGAGTTTGTTGTCCACCGCAATGGCCCCTCGTATGCCTTGTTCGCTTACCGCCGCAATCGGTAAGTAGGCGTGGTCCGTGCCAATGTCATAGAGTACCTTGGTGTCATCGAGTTCATCAAGCACGGCTCTCAGTCTTTTTGAGTGGAGCCTCATTCGCCCATGAAGTCCTTGAGTTTCTTGCTTCTTGAAGGGTGACGCAGTTTGCGGAGGGCTTTCGCTTCAATCTGACGGATACGCTCACGCGTCACGCCAAATTCGCGGCCAACTTCTTCAAGGGTGCGGGTGCGTCCATCCAGCAGTCCGAAACGCATGCGCAATACTTTTTCTTCTCTATCGGTAAGGGTCTCTAGCACTTCATCGAGTTCCCGCTTAAGCATTTCCTTGGAGGTGAATTCCATCGGGTTCGGGGTGTCCTGATCGGGAATGAAATCTCCGAGTGAGGAGTCTTCTTCTTCTCCGACGGGGCTTTCTAGAGAAATTGGCTCTTGAGCCACTTTCTGAATGACCTGAACCTTCTCGACACTGATGTCCATGCGTTCCGCCACTTCTTCAGGAAGTGGTTCACGCTTGAGTTCCTGAATGAGCTGACGCTGGGTTCTTACAAGCTTGTTGATGGTTTCGACCATGTGCACGGGAATCCTGATGGTACGGGCCTGGTCGGCAATGGCACGGGTAATGGCCTGACGGATCCACCAGGTGGCGTAAGTCGAGAACTTGAAGCCCTTGGTGTGATCAAACTTGCTGACGGCCTTGATAAGGCCCATGTTGCCTTCCTGAATAAGGTCAAGAAACTGCATGCCGCGTCCAACGTAGCGTTTCGCAATGGAGACGACGAGACGCAAATTCGCTTCAACGAGTTTGTTTTTGGCGAGTTCGCCCTTGTACATAAGGGTCTCGACTTCTTTTTTATAGCTTTCAGTAAACGGTTCTTCCTGTTCAATTAGCTGATCATAATGGTCTTTGGCAAGGGCTGCATAGTAGATATCCTTGGCAAGTGCGAGCTCATAATCGGGATCAAGAAGTTCAACACGACCGATTTCCTTGAGATACATGCGTACGGGGTCGTCAACCTTGATGGACTTGATGGATTCGAACTGCTTGTCGTGAAGGAGTTCTTCTTCGATTTGCTTGGCGAAATCGAGGTTGAGTTCAACGGCCTTGTCGACTTCCTGTTCTTCGGTGTCATCGTCTTCAATGGCCATTTTGGGGACTTTGTACGTCACCATCTCTTCATCGCTCACCACATCGACGTCTTTTTCTTCGAGTGCCGCGAGAATGTCATCGAAGGCATCATCGTTTTTACTGACGTATTTGGCAACTTCCTTGACGTGCAGGTAACCTTTGATTTTGGATAGTTCAACGAGTTCTTGAATGATTTTTTCTTTTTGCATAGTTGACCTCCTTGATAATGGCATCGATTTTTTTGCGCAGACGGATCTTGTCATCGATGCTTGTTGCTTCCTCGAGTTGTATCTTGAGGGATTTTATGTGGGTTCTTTTGATGTATTCACGCATGACGCGGATGAGATCTTCAAACTCGTCTTCGTGGTAAGGGTAGTGCATGTAATCGATGTATTTGTCAAAATACTGTTGTTGTGGACTGGGAAGTTTTTCAATGAAGAGTTTTGGCACGATGCAGGTGTGACGGTTGAAGTCGTAGTATTCAAACAGTTCGAGTTGAATGTCACGGGCTTCCTTGTCAATGTAGCTGACCGCATCGAATTCCTTCCTGAACTTCCTCGAATAGTATTCGTCCTTGAGGAAATAGTGTATGAACGCGCGTTCCGCGCGCTTGAACTTGTCGGTAATGGCGACTTTTTCAATTTGCCGGTATTTTGGGGCGCTTGCTTTGCGCTTTAGCTTGAAATCTTCATCAAGCGTGGCCTTTTCAACGCCGAGGTCCTTGCTGAGACGGTTGAGGAAGTAATCCTGCTCGACACTAGAAAGGGGCGTGATCAGTTTGAAAACCTTTTTCTTCATGGCTTCCATTTCCGTAATGCGCGACAAATTGGTGTTTTCAAGGTGGCGTGCGTAGGCGAACTCTTCGGCCGATGGGGCGGTGTCGATGAGTTTCTTGAACGCCTCAGCCCCTGAATGCTTAATGGTATCATCAGGGTCCATGCCATCTTCGAAACTCGCCACAAACACGTTGAAACCGCTGTTTTTAAGGTCACTTATGAAGCGCCTGGCGGCGTCCTGGCCTGCCTGGTCGCCATCAAAGGCGAGGACGGCGTTGGACGAGTGCTTTTTAAGCATCTGGATGTGGGTGAGTGAGAGGGCGGTGCCCATGACGGCGACGCCTTCCTGCACGCCGGCTTGCCATGCAGCCATCACATCCATGAAGCCTTCGAAGATGATGACTCGGTCTTTTTCCTTAATGGCTTTTTCACTTCGGTGGATGTTGTAAAGCACTTTGTTTTTCTCAAAGACCGGGGTGGACGGGGAATTCATGTATTTGGCGGTTTTAAGCCCTTTTGTATAGATTCTTCCAGAAAAGCCCACGACCTCGCCTAATTCATTTTGCAAGGGGAACATGATCCGGTTTTTAAAGACATCGTAGGGGGCGTCTGTCGCCGTGATGAGCCCGAGGTCTGACATGTCGCTTTCAAGGGCGCCTTTATCCTTGAGGGCGCGGTAAAGACTGTCTTTTTTGTCGGGGGCGAGCCCCAATTCAAAGGTTTCCAGGGTTTCTTTTGTGAAGCCTCGGTTCAATAGATAGTCGTAAGCGGCCTGGCCGCTTTTCGTATGATGGAGGTTGACTTTGTAGAATTCCAGTGCCTGTGCGTTCAGGTCCAAATATTTCTGGTTGGGATTTTTCTTGCCGGGCGTATAGGTGACACCGGCGCGTTCAGCCAGAAATTTGATGGCTTCAGGGCGACTCATATTGCGTGTCTCTTCTACAAAGGTCAGGGCGTTTCCGCTTCTTTTGCAGGAAAAACAGTGGTACACCTGCTTTTCCTCACTGACGGAAAAGGAAGGGGTGTTTTCTTCATGGAACGGGCAGAGGCCCATATAGTTCTTGCCACGTTTTTTAAGCGTCGTCTCTTCACTGATGAGTTCGACGATGTCGGTGGCTTCTAGTACCTTGTTGAGACTGCCTTCCTTTTGTTGCATAGTATCACCTAAAAGTTTATGGAGTTTTGGATATAATCCACCAGTTCGTCTTCCGTGAGCTTGATTTGCTCCATGGTGTCTCTGTGTCTGATTGTATAGGTGCCATCTTGCAGGGTATCGTCGTCGATGGTGACGGCGAAAGGCGTGCCTACCGCGTCTTGACGACGGTAGCGTCTGCCTATCTGACCCGATTCATCGTAGGTGGTCATGAAATGCCTTGCAAGAAGGGTCTGAATGCGTTCGGCTTCGCCTCTGTGACGCTTTTTGATGAGGGGAAGCACGGCGAGTTTGTAAGGGGCTAGGGCCGGGTGGAGTTTGAGTACGGTTCTTGTTTGTCCGTCTTCAA
>JAGYML010000049.1 GCA_018400615.1 bacterium
ATCAATTCTTCGGATTCATTGCTGCCACCATCATTGAAAGTGATGGTAATAGGGTTTCTCAGTACGTCACGTGCAAATTCCACGGAGTACCATTTGTCCTCTCCACTTTCTGCTGTAGCTTGAAGCCCATCACTCAATTCATCATGGTCATCACTTTGTACATACACTTCGTCCCAGCTCTCGCTGTTATAGAAATGCACCTCAATTGTTTCTTGTTCTTCTTCGTTAGGATCATCATTAGGATCGTCTTCTGGATCATCTGTGTCGCAGGCTGCGAACACGGCTACAAACGCCAATGATGCAACGAATAGTAAACTTTTCCAACTTTTTCTCATAGTTTCTCCTCTCATTTATGTGGTGATTTTTTGTTCCTTATTTTAGGTGAATCAAATGGTATGAAACCGTTTCCATAAATTATAGATTTCTCAATTTTGAAATTCTCTTGAAAGGATCAACCCCTTTAAATAAACGTTTTTAGTGTTTCGAAATACATTTCACTTGCTTTTTAGGTGTAACCCTTTAAAAAGCATTACTTATCTTGTCATTACTTATGATAGCGTTTTTTCTTTAAATATGCAAGGCGCAAGCGCAATAAAAAGAGCCAAAAGACACCATTATACCTGGAAAACGTTTTCAAAGATTTATCATTTACAAAATGTTTAGTGTCGTCTATTATATAGATGTACGTAAATATAGATGAACATCGATGGAGGTGCCACGATGAATGACTACGAAGCGTTGGAAAATTTACTGAAAGTTCTTGCGGATAAAACAAGATTGAAGATTTTAAGCAGAATTAAACAAGGCGAACTGTGTGCATGTGATTTGCTGACTTGTCTTAATATTTCACAGCCCACCCTCTCGCATCATCTCAAGATCCTCAGAGATCACAACCTCGTGAAAAGTAAAAAGATTGGAACCAGAACGCATTATACATTGGAAGAAGAAGCAATTGGTTCCGTCCACACCATGATTGATGCTGTCATGGATAAAACCATTACCTGTTAGGAGCCCTTGATTTATGGGATTTTTTGAAAAGTACTTGACTGTTTTTGTTATTCTCGCCATGATTATTGGCGTATTTGTTGGTGAAACGTTTCAAGTTGTACCGGATTTGTTGGACCGACTGACCGTTGCACGCATATCATTGCCAATCGGAGTCTTGATCTGGTTCATGATCTTTCCGAGCATGTTGAAAGTCGATTTCAACGCCATTAAAAGCATCAAAGGCAATCCAAAAGGGCTTTATCTGACCTGGATTGTCAACTGGGTCATCAAACCCTTTTCCATGTTCTTGATTGCCGGGCTTTTCCTGCTTGTGCTGTTCAATAACCTGATTGACCGTGAAATTGCCGTAAAATACCTGGCTGGGGCCGTTATTTTGGGGGCCGCACCTTGTACGGCCATGGTGTTTGTCTGGTCCAGTCTTTCCAAAGGCAATCCAGCTTACACGCTTGTGCAGGTGGCGACCAACAACATCATCCTCCTTATTCTTTTCGTCCCGATTGTACAGTTGCTGCTTTCGCTTGTGCCAAGTGTTGGGGGAACGGATGTCTTCATTCCCTGGTCCACCTTGTTTTTATCAGTCGTATTGTTCGTAGTGGTTCCGCTTGTTGCAGCGTCCATTACGCGACATACCGTGATAAAAAGAAGAGGGCTTGAGTATCTCAATGAAAAAGTCATTCCTAAATTTTCGAAGATCACGATGATTGGCCTCATGTTAACCTTGATTTTAATATTCACCTTGCAAAGCGACATCATCATCAACAACCCATGGCACATCGTGCTGATCAGTATTCCGCTTGTCATTCAGACATTCTTCATCTTCACCATTACCTACTTGGCGGCAAAGAAAATGAATCTGCCTCACTCCATCAGTGCACCTGCAGGCTTCATAGGCGCTTCAAATTTCTTTGAACTCGCCGTGGCGGTCGCCATCACGATTGGTCCGGTAGTGGCCCTTGCCACAGTCGTCGGTCTCCTCGTTGAAGTCCCTGTCATGCTTGCGCTTGTGTCAATCGCCAACCGCACCAAAAAATATTTTGCTTGATAAGAAGGAGTTTTCACATGTTAGTTTTTCTTGAATCGTTTTGGGAAGTCATCATGGAAGGATTGATCTTTTTAAGGAATTATGCGTTCTATCCAAAAGACGGTGAAACGTTTTCTCTGATGCGCATTGCCTCTTTGTTCATTGCGTTTTCCATATCAGGCGCCATTGCCCTTTTCTTATCCAAAGGGGCGGTCATCAAACACTTCGGTCCCAGTGCCAGCAAGTGGAAAGCCTACTTGGTCGCCTCCGTCTCAGGGACCATATTGGCGGTGTGCTCCTGTTCAGTATTGCCCATGTTCGCCTCCATCAGAAAAAAAGGGGCGGGACTTGGGCCCGCAATCGCCTTTTTATTCTCAGGACCCGCCATCAACGTACTGGCCATTACCCTTACTTTTACGGATTTGGGCGTGGACATCGGGATTATAAGAATTGTCAGTGCGGTCGTCCTTGCCTTGGTACTCGGTCTGATCATGGCGTTTCTTTATTCCAAAGGTGAAGTCAGGGATTCAAAAGCTGAAATCTTTCAAGATGAGACCCCTTCGACATTCAAACCCTGGCAAAAGATGATGTTTTTCATCACCCTTGTATTGATTCTGGTCTTCAGTGTGTACAGGCCTTGGCCTACATTGATCCTCATCGCATTCCTCTCAGTACAGATGATTCTCTTCATGAGCCTTGAGGATATCAAAGAATGGGGCGGTGAAATATGGGACCTCGCCAAGAAAATACTGCCGCTTTTCGTCCTTGGAATATTCTTTGCAGGGGTGCTCCAATCCGTTCTCAGTGAAGAGTTCCTGTCAACTTATGTCGGGGCCAACTCAATCAGTGCGAACCTGATTGCCTCAGTAGCGGGTGCACTCATGTATTTTGCCACCCTCACTGAAATCCCCATCATCGTATCCTTGCTGGAAACCGGGATGCACAGGGGGCCGGCTGTAGCCTTGCTTCTGGCAGGCCCGACACTCAGTCTGCCCAACATGATTGTGGTTGGGAAGGTACTCGGATTCAAAAAGACCCTGACTTACGTTTCATTGGTGGCGCTTTTTGCGGCTGCTACAGGGTATCTCACGGGTCTTTGGATACTTTAGCATTGAATGACACTATTAAAGAGGAGGGTTTAGCATGACCATTAAAATTTTAGGTTCCGGATGCAAGAAGTGCAAACTTCTTGAATCACACGCCCGCGAAGCCATGGAAGAACTGGCAATCGAAGGCACGGTTGAAAAAGTGACCGATGTCAATACCATTGCGGATTATGGTGTCTTTCAGACACCCGCGATAGTCGTGGACGGAAACGTCCTCGCTTCAGGCAAAGTGCTTTCCACTAAGAAAATCATTAAGCTACTCAGTTAATCACAGGCACGGACGTATTGTCCGTGCTTTTTTTATCGCTGACTAGAAACGCTTTCAAAAATATATAAATGTGGTATAATTTTAAAGTGATGAGGAGTGAAGCGATGAATAAGCATACGATTGAATGGTTGAAAGAGAAATATGATCTCGATTTTTATAGAGATGTCTTGTTCAAAGAGGACCGGCATTTCAAGTTTTTGTTTGACATGAGTGAAGACCCTACGGATGTGCACCTGATCTCAGGCGACCCTACTTTTTTAGGGTTTGAAGCTGCGTCTTCTATCCCTTTCACTACGATTAGAAAACACATTGAGACGAACAATGCCTTGGCAGAAGTGCAAGGTAGAAAAACCTTCATTGAAGATTTCATCAGACAGCTGAACAAGATTGAGACGTCTGAAATACTGAGTCTCCCCTTCAAGACCAATAGGCAAACCTACTGGCTTCAGATGACGTTTCATGTCATCACCAAAAAAGCAGGCCGCCCTGCCCTGCTATATGGCAGTACGAATCGCATCTATGATTATACCCCGAAATCCATCCTATATTATAAAAGGACCCACCAGGACGCGCTCACGAAACTCTTCACAAGAGAAACTCTGAAAAAACATCTGAATGAGCCTGAACATAGTGAAAAAGCGTATGGACTTTACATCGATCTTGATGGGTTCAAACGTGTCAACGATACGTATGGTCACCAGGAAGGCGACGTGTTTTTGAAAAGTCTGGCCCAGGTATTTATCGGTGAATGGGAACACAATGTCATTTATTACCGTCTAGGTGGAGATGAATTCTTTGTCTATCTATATGATTTCGAAGAATTCGACGCCGTCATGAAAGCAAGAGAAATCATAGGGAAAATCGAAGGTGTCGGAAACGCCAAAGGCTTTGAAATCAGCGCTTCAGTGGGACTGGTCCCCATTTGTGAGACACTCGATTACCATGGCCTCTTGAACCGTTCAGACATGGCGATGTACGCTTCCAAGGAAAGAGGGTCTGGAAACATCACACTGCTTAAAAAGCATGAGACCATTGTCAGCGATTATTCGGACCAATTCAAAAAAATTAGTAAAAGAGAAATTGAAAAAGCCTATCAGATAAAATTCCAATCTTTAAAAAGGAGCGATCTATGACTATGGACAATCTTTCACCCAAAAACGTATTCAAGCATTTCGAAACATTGAGCCACGTCCCACACTGCTCACACGATGAAAAAAGAATCAGTGATACCCTCGTGGATTTCGCGAACAAGCTCTCCCTCGACGTCATCCAGGATGAGGCATACAACGTCATCATCAAAAAACCGGCATCCAAAGGCTATGAAACTGCGCCCACTGTCATTCTCCAAGGGCATATGGACATGGTCTGCGCCAAAACGAAAGAGAGTGACTTTGACTTCTCAAAAGACCCTCTGAAACTCGAAGTGACAGGCAATTATCTCAGTGCCAAAGACACGACACTCGGAGCCGACAACGGCATAGCCGTCGCAATGATCATGGCTATTTTAGAAGATGAAACCTTAAAGCACCCCCCTATTGAAGCCCTCATCACAGTAGGAGAGGAAGTCGGCATGCTTGGGGTTTCCAAACTGAATCCCAAGCATTTAAATGGGTCCATCCTCATCAACATTGATGCAGAAGACGAAGGGGTGTTCTTCGCATCCTGTGCAGGCGGTGCGCGCAATCTTTTGAATTTTGAAGCCACTAGACAAAATGAGAAACATCCCGTCTACACTCTGACTGTGGAGGGTCTCAAAGGTGGCCACTCAGGGATGGAAATCGATAAAGGCAGAGCCAATGCCATTCATCTTCTGGGACGTGTACTCGATGCACTCGAGGGTGAAGTCTCATTCAACCTCCATAGTTTGCTTGGGGGCGAGAAGATGAATGCCATTCCCAAGTTCGCCCATGCGGACATCTCTTTTGAAGCGGGGGATCGCTCTAAAGTGGAAGCCACCTTGCTCAGTATGGAAACCGCGTTCAAAGAAGAATATGAAGCCACGGATAACGCCATCGCCCTTGCGTTGTCAAAAACATCCCATGCGTCACACCCTTTTGACAAAGTGTCCAAAGAAAGACTCATCAGTATACTAAGACTCATGCCCACCGGCATCAACACCCTGAGTCACGACATAGAAGGCCTTGTAGAGAGCTCAAACAATCTAGGGGTCATGACAACCAAAGCTACCACCGTAACGCTTGAAAGTGCCATCCGCAGTTCCAAGCGCACCCACAAGACGGAGTTGCTTAATAGAATGGACCACATCGCCCGGGCTTTTAACGCCACAACCTCTATCAGTGCAGCTTACCCCGAATGGGCTTACAAGAAGGACTCCCCTATCCGTGATCTCATGCGACGTACCTATGAAACCCTTACTGGTAAGAAAAGCAAAGTCGAAGCCATCCACGCCGGACTTGAATGTGGCTTTTTGCAGGAAAAACTAGGCGACATAGACATCATTGCCTTTGGGCCCAACATTGTGGATGTCCACACACCTGATGAGAAACTCGATATCCCCTCCACGAAAAGAAGCTACGATTTGCTTAAGGAAACCCTCAAAAACATACCCAAGGATTTTCAGTAAACCAAGCGGCTGGTTTTCAGCCGCTTTTTCATGAATTTGGGTGCATGCATTGAAAACCCACCGAGTTTTATATACAATGGAATACGTGAAATAAGAATTCAAAGGAGACTTAAAAATGGAAAGAAAATACTGGCAGGATACCGTTATTTATCAAATATACTTAAGAAGTTTCAACGACTCGAATGGGGATGGCATAGGGGACATTCAAGGCGTTATCGAAAAACTCGATTACCTTGAAACCCTTGGCGCCGAAACGCTTTGGCTTTCACCCCACTACGATTCTCCAATGGATGACAATGGGTACGACATCTCCAACCACTGGAAAGTCAGTCCCGATTATGGAACCATCGACGACTTCAAGGCATTACTTGAAAAGGCTCATGCCCGGGGCATGTATGTGATTACGGACTTGGTACTCAACCATACAAGCGATGAACATCCCTGGTTTGAAGCAGCCAAGGATCCAAACCATCCTGACCATGAAAAATACCATGATTACTATATCTGGCATAAAGGAAAAATCGATGAACACGGCCACAAACAGGCCCCTACACGCTGGCGTTCATGGTTTGGTGGCTCTGTATGGACATACAACGAGGCGACCGATGAATACTACCTGCACATATTTTCTAAAAAAATGCCCGATCTCAATTGGCGCAACAAAAGCATGCAAGAAGACCTCAAAGCCATGATTCAGTGGTGGGTGGACCTTGGAGTGGACGGGTTCAGAATTGATGCCGCAAACCACCTTGAGAAAAACTGGGACTTTCCTGATGGTCATCCAGGCTATGAAAACTTCTCAAGCCTTCCAAAACACCATGAGTATCTTGAGATGCTTGGCAAGGAACTCTTTACCCCCAACAACCTCATGACCATTGGTGAATCCGGTGGTGCTTCAAAAGAAGAAGCCTTGCAGTATGCAGGGTTTGATTCCAACGAATTCGACATGCTCATACAGTTTGAACATTGCTGGGTCGATACCGATGATTCAAACACCCTGACCCCCGGAAAGTGGGCCAAGGGAGAAGTCGACGTCCCGGCCATCAAACAAAGCTTCGCCAAATGGAACGAAATTCTAAAGGGCAAAGGCTGGAATGTCATTTACTGGCACAACCACGATCAACCACGCATCGTCTCGCATTATGGAGATGATTCGCCTCAATACTGGGAAAAAAGCGCGAAGATGCTTGCGTTCAGTCTATACATGCTGCCTGGAACTCCGATTGTCTATTATGGAGAGGAAATCGGCATGACAAATGTTGATTACAAACACCTTGAAGACTTCAAGGATGTCGAAGTCTTCACTGAATACAAAAACTTCATGGAAAACGGTGCAGACCACGAAACCGCCATGAAAGCTTTGAGAGATCGTTCACGCGACAATGCGAGAAGCCCGATGCAGTGGAACGCTTCACCGTATGCAGGGTTTTCAAACACCACTCCGTGGATGCCTGTGAACGGCAACTTTGAAACCCTCAATGTGGCCCTTCAGCAAAACTCAGACACTTCGATTTTAAGTACTTACAAAACCCTTCTCGCTTTGCGCGAAGAAGAAGCCCTCGCCCACGGTGATCTCACCTTCCATGATCTCGATGATCCCAACAACTTTGTCTATGAAACCACCGGAAAGCACTTTGATTTCCTGGTGGTCGCAAACTTCAAAAAAGATCCAGCCACTTTTGATAGAGCATTGCTTGAAGGCTATACGCTCTTCATGCACAATCAAGAAACCTCCGATGCTTCAAAGAATACGCTTGAGGCTTATGAAGCCCGTATTTACAGAAAAGCCAAATAAACAAGACACACCTGCAACGTTTTGCAGGTGTGTTTTTAAGTTCTCTAAGCACTTGTAGTGCTATAATAAAGCCTGGCAGAGGTGATAGAATGAAAAAACTTATCAAAGACATCAAAGAAGAACTGTTGATAGTGCTCAAGGGAAAAACCCTTGAT
>JAGYML010000005.1 GCA_018400615.1 bacterium
TAAGTTCCGCCCTTGGATATTGATTGGGTCTTTTCTTAACAGCGTTATTTTGGTGATTATTTTTATGAATCCGGATTTGCCTGCGGATTCTCTTAGGATGTATGCCTTTGTGACGGTGTTCTATACTTTATGGGGGATGTCTTATACCCTCATGGATATTCCATTTTGGAGTATGATTCCTGCACTCTCTCAATCACAAAAGGAACGTGAGAGTATTACAGTACTGACAAGGCTATTCACCAGCATAGGGTTTTTCATTATTTCGGCTGGGTATTTGCAACTCTCAGAGATTTTAGGCGGCGGTCAGAATGTCGATGCACAGATACAGGGTTTTTTCTTTTTAGCCCTTATTGTTTCTCTGGTGTTTTTCTTCAGTGAACTGTTGTTGGCGCTCAGAGTCAAGGAAAACGTGGTCCTAAAAAAGGTCAACAAAGTCAGCCTTAAAAGAATGTTCAGTCTATTAAAAGGCAATGATCAGTTACTCGTGGTGATGATTGTGGTGCTCATCTCCAATTTCGTTCTCTATATCACGAGTGGGATGGCAGTCTATTATATACTCTATGATATTGGTCGGCCCGCGCTCTTTGCGATATTCATTGGGATTGGGGGTGCCTTGCAGGTTATTGGGTCACTTGTCTTTCCGCTTTTAAAAAGACGGTTTAACCGCAAACAGATTTTCAATTTCTCTGTTATCTTGCAAATCAGTGGCTTTGCGTTCCTGCTTATCAACGCTTTCTTTTTCACCAATGTACTTGAAATCACTATGCTGTTTGCATTTGGTGGATTCGTATTCATTGGACAAGGCTTGCAAATGGTGCTTCAGACTGTATTGGTATCCGATACTGTGGAATATGGAGAATACCATCAAAAAGAACGTTCTGAAGCCTTGGCTTTCAGTGTACAGACCTTCATTGTAAAACTGGCGATGGGCCTTAGTCTTGGGGTTATTGGAGTCGGACTCGAAATTTTCCAATTTGTGCCAACCATAGACGGTGTACGCCAGGCACAATCAGATATCACACTGATTGGGTTGCGCATTCTGATGTTTTTGATTCCAATAATCGGCTTGATCATCTCATTGAGTGTGTTTAATAAAAAGCATGTACTGGATGAAGAAGCTTACGCGGACATTGTGGATAAGCTAAAGGAGCGTGACCGCTATGCAGAAAACGGCCTTGAACTTTGATTGGCACTTTAAATCAGGCTTTGATGAGAATGATGTGGTGCACCCCATCTCTGCGCAATCAGTCAATTTGCCGCATACGGTGGAAACACTAAGCAAGAACTACTTTGATGAATCTCTGACTCAAGGGCTTTTTACTTATCAAAAAGCATTCACTTATGAGCTTGAAGAAAATCACCGTCTGTTCATTGAGTTCGAAGGTGTAATGAGTAAAGCCGATATTTATCTTAATGGTGAACATTTAAAGCACCATGTTGGAGGGTATACGGCTTTTAAAGTCGAACTTACTGACGCACTTGACAAGGAAAATCTTTTGACGGTAAAAGTTGATTCAAGAGAAACCCCCGATCATCCACCCTTTGGAAATGTCATTGATTATCTGACGTATGGCGGCATCTACCGTGAAGTCTCCTTGATTGAAACCAGAAGCGATGCAGTGGATTATGTATTGGTGGATGGCACTGAGAAAAACATGTCTATCCGAATGATCGTTTTGAAGCAACACAATACTTTGAAGGTTCGGTTGGATGTCTTGGATGAAACGTCTCTTGTAGAGAGTTTCAAAGCAACGATGCAAAACGATACATTAGCCATAGACGTTCCTCACAGTTTAACACTTTGGACGCTTGAACATCCGAAGCTTTATACTTTGAAGATTTATCTGAATGGAGATTTCGCTTATGAGACCACTTTTGGTTTGCGCACTCTAAAAGTGGATGCCCATCATTTTTATCTAAACGACGAGCCAATCTTTTTAAGAGGGTTGAACCGTCATCAATCCTATCCTTTTGTAGGGTATGCCATGCCTGCTTCAGCGCAAAGAAAAGATGCTGAGATACTCAAAGATGACCTTGGGGTAAACATCGTACGCAGTTCCCATTATCCGCCCAGTCGACATTTTCTTGATCGGTGTGATGAGATTGGCTTGCTGGTGTTCACTGAGTTGCCAGGCTGGCAACACATTGGGGATGAAACGTGGAAAGCGCAGGCGATTAAAGACCTTGAGTCACTGGCCATTCACGATTACAACCATCCGAGTGTGGCCATCATCGGTACGCGGATAAATGAATCTCAAGACGACGCTCCCTTCTATAGACGTACCCGGGAGGCATTGAAGAACATTGATACATCGAGACCAACGGGAGGGGTACGCTTTTTTGGCAAGAGCGAATTGTATGAAGATATTTATACACTGAATGACTTCGTGCACAGGGGAAAAAACGAAGGGCTTTCCAAGAAGACGAAAATGACCAATAAAAACACCCCCTATCTTATTACCGAATACAATGGACACATGTTTCCAACAAAGGCTTTTGATGATGAAATGAAGCGGGTTGAGCATGCCAAAAGACATTTCAAGGTATTGGACGACGCCTATCGAATGAAAGGGGTTATGGGCGCTATTGGATGGTGCATGAATGATTACAACACCCATAGTGAATTCGGCAGCAACGATCATATCTGTTACCACGGTGTACTTGATATGAACCGCCACACCAAATACGCAGCAGCAGTCTATGCTTCTCAGAGAGACAAACCCTACATGAATGTGCTTTCCATGATGCATATTGGTGAAATACCCGGAGGGGAACTCAAAGAAGTGCTGGTCGCAACAAACTGCGACAAGGTTGAGCTTTACAAGAATGATACGCTTATAGGAACGCACAAGCCTTCAAGAATGTATAAGCATCTTCCACATCCCCCTGTGATTATAAACGATCTCATCGGCAATCAGATTGAGGTTCACGAGTCGTTTTCCAAAAGAGATGCTGCTCGTATAAAGGAGATTATGCTATATATGTTGCGTCATGGTTTAAAAATGCGACTCAAGCATAAACTTCAGTTTGCCTGGATTCTTTTCAAGTACAAAATGTCTTATGAGGATGCAGTGAAGCTCTATACGAAGTATGTAGGCGGCTGGGGTGAAAAAGCCACGCAATATACATTTAAAGGCTACAAGGATGGTGAGCTTGTCACAACCTGCTCAAAAGGCTCAAGCGACACCTATGGTTTGGCTTTGAGTGAAGACCAGAAGACACTGCATCATGACAAGACCTATGATGTGACACGGGTGAATATCGAACTCAAAAACAAGCATGGCGAACGGGCTTTCTATGCTCAGGAAGCCATTGAAGTGAAGACAGACGGACCTCTTGATGTGATTGGACCTGTAAAACGTCCACTTTCAGGGGGGATCGAAAGTATCTGGCTTAAAACCTTGGGTAAAGGTAAGGCAAGTGTCACCGTGTCCAGTGAAAACTATGGCGTTCATAAGAGGGCTTTTGATATAGTGTGAATAGATAATTAGCCCCTCAAAATAAGGATTTCCAATCTATAATATTTTTTAGGACAATCGTTAGTTTACAATAAAAAAATGCAAATAAAAAACCCAATCAAGTATTGGGTTTTTTTAAAATTTCATTGAATTATTCAGTGAGGCTTTTCTTTTGTTTTTCTTTATTTGAATACATTGAGGACTCTGCCTGTTCCAGCAACGAGTAGATATTCTGATCAACGGAGTGTTTGAAAGAGGCCCCTACAGCGAAGTCCATTTCAATATCACCGATGGTATTGCTCCTGCCATAATCAATAATGGCATTCTTGTAATGGTGGGTTTGTTCAAGTGTTGAATTGTAAAAAATCACGATGAATTCATCCCCGCCAAAACGGCATATTACCCCTTTGTCCTTGACCAGGGTTTCCAAAATACGTGTAACCTCAACCAATATGTCATCCCCTTTGCGATGACCTAAGGTGTCATTGACCTGTTTAAAATTATTTAAATCTATAAACAGCAATCCGATATGAATCAAATTATCAGATTCTATTTGATCAAAAGCTTCATTCATGAATAAACGGTTGTGTATATCCGTCAAGGGATCATGATAAACCATGTATTCCAATTTGTTTTGCAAAGTTAGGAAGTCCTCTTTTTGAGTTTGAAAATGAACTTGAATTAAGGACATCCCCATAAACAATCCTAGCATGCCAAGGATGATGTAGCCCCAGGGTAAAACCCATGACTGGGTTGCCAAGAAAGGGTAAAAGAATGAAACAATGGCAAAGACAATGATGGTTGAGCCTGTCACTTTGCTCAATATATCCTCTTTTTTGAAAAACTCAAGTCCGCCAATTAACAAAAACATAGAGGCAGTAATGAAGGCCAGCACAATAGACCAGGCGACCCAATAAGTCAAAATAGTCAACAACCCAATTGTAAAATAAGCCAACACCAAAACGAATTTAGTAAAGCGCGGTCTGTTAAATTCTAAAAACAGGGCACTTGCCGATAAAAACAGATAACTGTAACTGACAATGAGTAATGAATAGAGTCCAAATAATAACGCTATGTCAAAATACAATGCAAAAAACAAGAATTCATAGGCAAAAGATAGCATTAGCCACGCCAATACAAACTTTTTCAAGTACAGTTGCTTATTCAAAAAGTACAAGTAATAGAAGAATACCGTTAAAAAGAACGCACCCGAAAAATAAGCGATGGTAATTCCGATTAACATTTCCAAACCATTCTCTAACATTGTTAGCCCTCCCTTTGGGAGTTACCTGTGATTTTAGTATACCATACTTATTTATAAGTTAGAGTCCTTTAATTAAAGACACTGAATGAATCAAATAAAAAACTGAACTGTAAAATTCTGAGTGTTCGCAATAGAAGGAGTCTTTTCAAGCCAAAATCAGACGCTTATGAAGCATGTAAATCAAGCCATGGTATAATAAAATATATCGTTAGGAGGCGTTTGATGCACTATTTCATTGCACTGGATTTTGATGAAGAATCATGTGAGACAATTCACAGTTATGCAGCCTTGTTAAAATCTCAAGCCAAAAAGGCCAGGTGTGTAAGAAAACCTCAAATCCATCTCACACTGTCGTTTTTGGGTAAGCTTGAAAACAATGAATTAAACAAGGTAAAAAGAATTGTAAAAGGAATTGAACAGTCTGATTTTGTGTTGGAATTCAACCATGTATCTTTTTTTGAGCCCCGTAAAGGAGGGGTGATTGTATGGGTCGGCCCTACTGAAAATACCGCACTCAAGCATCTTCATGCGTATTTGACAAAGGCATTGAAGAACGCAAATTTAACAGTTGATGACAGACCTTTCATACCCCATGTGACATTGGCTAGAGATGTTCGAATCAGTCAGGAAAGGTTCCTCGATTTCAAAAATTCTTTCAAGCCCTTTACCTTGTCGGTTAACTCAATGAGTCTTGTGTGTTCGTCTTTTAAAGAGGGTCAAGTCACTCATACACCAGTGGTCAGGATACCTTTGAAATAAGCACGTAAAACAATACGACCGGTTAACTATTTTTCTTCTGATTTACCAAATGCTTATTTTTTTCAATATTTATCTATGCTATAATAACACCGAAAACGTTTTAGTGATGAATCGGAGGAGATAGGATGAAGAAGATACCATTGAATGAAAAGATCAAATTGACCAGTGGGCAAGCCAACTGGCATTTTTTTGAAAGTGATAATATTGACGGGCGAAAAATCAATGTGGCAGATGGACCACACGGGGTAAGAGTGTATGGAAAACCTGTTGAAGGTGGCGACTTTTTAAGCAAACGTTATTTGGAACCTACCACCTTGTTTCCATGTGCTTCCGCAATGGCCTCGACTTGGAACAAAACCCTGATTGAAGAAGTAGGACGCTCAATCGGAAGGGAATGCCGCCACCATCGAGTAGATGTGTTGTTGGGCCCAGGCATGAACTTGAAACGCAGTCCACTTGGTGGACGCAATTTCGAGTATTACAGTGAAGACCCTTATCTTACGAGTGAGATGGGGCAGGGTTTTGTAAAAGGTGTTCAATCGGAAAACGTAGGGGCTTGCATAAAACACTACGGTTTGAATGAGCAAGAAACCATGCGCCGGTTTGTGGATGTAAAGGTTGATGAGCGGACCATGCATGAGCTGTACCTTTATCCCTTTTACAAAGTCATCAGGAAAGTCAATCCATGGATGATCATGAGCAGCTACAACAAACTAATGGGGGAGTATGCTTCTGAATCTTCCTATTTGCTTCAGGACATACTTCGCAGGCAGTGGGCATACGACGGTGTGGTTGTCTCTGACTGGGGAGCCGTACAAGACAAAGTGAAGTCAATCAAGAATGGCATGAACATAGAAATGCCTGGCCCCTCTTCTTTTGAAGAGGACGTGAAGGAAGCCTTGAACAACGGAACCCTGAGTGAAAGGGAACTGGATGACAGTCTTAAACCTTTGTTTGATTTGCACGAAAAGGTCAAACCGATTGAAAAACTTGAGACCATTGATCTTGAGAAGCATCATGAAGTGGCAAGGAAAGTCGCAAGTGAAGCCATCGTATTGCTTGAAAACGATGGCATTCTCCCCATAAACGATCCATCATTGGAAGTCGGTATCATCGGCCAGTTTGCGAAAGAACCAAGAACCAATGGCGGTGGGAGTGCCACAGTAAAACCTTACATTCAGGAAATCCCTTATGATGAATTCTCCAAGGTATTCAAAAATACCGCTTATGCAAAAGGGTATCAGGAAAATGATACTTCAGAAGCGCTGTTGAATGAAGCTGTACGTGTTGCAAGAGAAAGTGAACTTGTTTTTTTCTTTACTGGAACTACAGAAATTATAGAAACCGAGGGCAAAGACCGTGACCATATGGGCTTGCCTAAAGGTCACTTGGAAGTATTTGAGGCAATCCGAAAGGTCAATGAAAACATCGTTGTCATTTTAAGTAATGGAAGTGCACTTGACTTGCGTGGCATCATTCCAAATAGCCGTGCCATACTTGAAACTTGGTTTTTGGGAGGAGCTGCCGCGAAAGCTACTGTAGACATAGTGACGGGGAAGATAAGTCCGAGTGGTAGATTGCAAGAGACATTCCCTTTAAAACTTGAACATACGCCACATTATGCTACATTTCCCCCCATGGTGAGTGTCGATTATCACCATGACCTTATCATGAATGGTTACCGTTATTATGATACGCATGAGTATGATGTGCTTTATCCATTTGGCTATGGCTTGGGTTATGCAACTATCATCTATAAGGCTATTAAATGGTCAGTGGACACTTCAAACGAATCAGCATTCGTAAAAATAGAGGCAACCCTGGAAAATGCTAGTAATATAGATACCTATGAAACTCTACAGGTCTATATCGGCGCTTCCATCCAACAAGTGGTTAAACCGAAAAAGGAATTAAAAGGTTTTGAAAAGGTATGGCTGCCAGCGAAAAAAACAAAAACCGTACACATCACGCTACCTCTTGAATCATTTGAAACATACAGTGAAACACACCATGGATTTGTGGTGTATAATGGAAACTATGAAATTAGTGTAGGGCGTCACAGTCGTGCAATCCATGATACATTTGAAGTGAAGATTGAGGATCACACCAATTATGCACCCTGCATAACCTTTGAGTACCCTGTTAAATTTCTTGAGCTTTATTATCCAAAATGGTACACATTCCTAGAAGATAATTTCAGAAAGCTCTGGTGGCATGAAAAAGAAGAACCTATATGGAGAATGCTAGATCGTTACAAACGGCATCAAAATGTTGATGAGAAAACTATGGAAACCCTGATCAAGCAAATAAAAGCAGATATAGAAGTTTAGTGTTTTTTTACAATTTATCAGCAAGTGGGACAGGTACACTCCGGTCCCACTTTTTTGGTTCAGGGATTGTCCATGTTTTGGCCTCAAAACAAACCTTGCAATCTGCTAGCCTTTAGCAGGGGGTTTTAATTCATGTGTCCATGTTGGATGAGGATTATTGACTTGCAAAGCGCGCTTTTAGCTGGAATAGGGGGATGCGATTTCCATAGAATTGTGGTATAATATACAGGATTTGGAGGTCTATTATGGGAAAAACAATCTACGATATTGCCAAAGAACTAAACGTTGCACCATCTACGGTTTCCAAGGCATTGAACGATCGAAGTGGCATCAGTGACAGAATGCGAAAAAAAATACAAAAATATGCCGATGAAGTACGGTATTATGCCAATTCAAATGCATCCAAACTGAAAACGAAAAAAAGCTATTCGATTGGTGTCATTTATTCCGAAGATTTGGATATAGGACTTGAACATTACTTCTTCTCAAGCATCCTTCAAAGCTTTAAGACTTACGCGGAATCCAAAGGCTATGAAATCACATTTGTGATTACGAACCTCGGAAACCGGAAAATAAGCTACCTCGATTTCTGCAGACAAAAAAACATTGACGGTGTTTACATCGTCACAAGTGTACCAGGCGACCCTCACCTCGCTGAACTCGTCGAATCCGATGTGGCCTGCGTAACCACGGATATCTATTACGAAAATCTCTTTACAGTCATCAGTGACAATATCGAGGGGTCTAAAAAAGCCGTTGATTATCTTCATCAAGTGGGACATAAATCCATTGGTATAGTGACAGAATCCCATTATTCTCCCGCGGCACGCGAGAGACTTGAAGGCTATAAAGAAGCCATGAATAAACACGGTCTTACAATAAATGATAACTATATTATTGAATCGGCATTTTATTCGTTCGCAAGCGGATATGAAGCCGGCAAAAGGTTTTTGAACCTGAAAGATAGACCTACAGCCATGTTCATCGTGGCTGATATTGTCGCAATGGGCTTTATCAAGGCACTTAAGGATGAAGGTCTCAAAGTCCCTGAAGACGTATCGGTTATCGGCTTTGATGATATCCCCTTTTCAGAACATTTCGAACCCCGCCTTACCACTGTGAGTCAGGATACGAAAACTCTTGGTGAAAAAGCAGCCGATAAATTGATTCAATTGATGAATGAAAAAGAGGATCAGCGAACCGGAGTTGAAAAAATTCCTGTGGATTTAATCGTTCGCGATTCGGTAGAAAGTCCCAAACGGTAGCCATGGCTACCGTTTTTTTAATGCAAAAAGAAAAATAAATTAGTCCTTTACGGAAACCGGTTTTTGTATTATAATGGCTTTATGTTAAGGCTTGCATACAAATGTGTTTTTTACAGTCATTTCAAACGGAACGGAGTTAAAAATTATGAATAGCAAATTAACGCTTGAGAGCAACGGCGCGTTTCTTATCGAAAATGTAACGGACCTCAGTTATACCTATTTTCCCATGTGCAACGCGTTGGATCTGAAGGGTTCTCTGACCCCTTCAATGGGCGGAGATGCGACGATTGATCAGAATGGTTTTCTTTTGACCCCGTCTACGGTCATGGATCTTGAAAATACTTTAGCGAAAAGAAACGTGTACTTCAGAGTGAACGATGAATTCACCTGGAGCATTACCGGACAAACCCCCAAGCAAACACTTACACCCGATAAAGTCAATCTTTACGGGAATTTTCTTGTTCACAGGGTGAAAAGAGAAAATGCGCTTTTCACGTGTGAGATTGAAAGTTTCATCCCTGTCAATGACAATCAGGAGCTTCATAAAATCACGATGACAAACACGACATCAAAGAAGCTCACACTCAAAAGTGTTGTTGGGATTCCGCTTTATGGGCGAAGTGCCGAAAACATTCGTGACCATAGACACGTCACTTCACTTTTAAACAGAGTCAGGATTACCAATAACGGCATTATCAACAAACCGACCTTTTCATTTGATGAGCGTGGCCACAATCTGAACAAGCGTCTCTACGGATGTTTTGTGCATAGTTCCCATCACGCGTCTGTAAAAAACTACCATCCAACACTTGAAACCTTTACGGGTGAAGGGCAAACCTTGCTTGATCCAAAAGTCTTGAAAGAAAACATTGAAACGTCTTATAAGCCAGGCGACACCGTAGAAGGCTATGAGGCGATTGGCGGGATGGAGTATGAGCCCGTCACACTAAAAGAAGGAGAAACGTTCACCCTCGTCGTTTCACTGGGCACCTCACAAAATGAAAAGGCCGTTATGGACAGTGCAGAGAAACTCAGTGAAAAAACGTTTGATATCTTGAAAAAAGAAACTCTGGATTACTGGGAAAGCGAACTCGCACCGCTTTCTTTCGATACGAAGGATAGTGCTTTGAATGGCTGGCTCAAATGGGTGACCTTGCAGCCGATGCTAAGAAGAATCTATGGCAACTCCTTCCTGCCTTACCATGACTATGGGCGTGGTGGGAAAGGCTGGAGAGATCTCTGGCAGGATTTACTCGCACTCATCATCATGAATCCCGCCTCGGTCCGTGGCATGCTCCTTAACAACTTCAAGGGGGTCCGGATTGATGGAAGCAACGCCACCATCATCGGAGACAAGCCTGGTGAGTTCCTCGCTGATAGAAACAACATCACGAGAATCTGGATGGATCATGGGGCCTGGCCACTTATGACGGTGAAACTCTATATCGATCAAAGCGGAGACAGCGACCTTTTGTTTGAAAAAGTCGGCTACTTCCAAGACCAGTTCACCCACTATACCAAAAGAGCTATCAAGGATTTCAATACACAGAACACACATCTGAGAACACAGGCGGGCACAGTTTACAAAGGCACACTCCTAGAACATCTGCTTGTGCAAAACCTCGTAGCCTCCCTCAATGTCGGCAGCCACAACAACCTGCGCCTTGAAGATGCGGACTGGAACGACGGGCTTGACATGGCCAAGGAAAACGGAGAATCGGTGTCCTTCACAGCCTTTTACGCCAAGAACTTGATGGACATGGCTGACTTGTTAAAAACATTGAATAAAAAGGGCATAAAGAAAATCACGCTTCTAAAAGAAATAGAAACCCTTCTAAAAGGCGTCTCAACCGATGACCCTGTCGCAAAACACGGTCTGCTTGATACTTACTTCACGTCTGTTGAAGAAACCGTGAGTGGTGAAACACAGCAATTCGATACGCTTCAACTGTCTGATACCTTGAGAGAAAAAGGCACTGCCCTTTTGAAGCAAGTCCGTGAAAACGAGTGGCTTGAAGATAAAGAAGACGGCTGGTTCAATGGTTACTATGACAATGACTCGAATCCTTTGGACAATATAGACAAAAAAGACATGACCCTGACCGGTCAGGTATTCTCTATCATGAGTGGCGCCGCCACAAATGAGCAGATAGAAAAGATCATCAAGAGTGCGGACAAGCATCTTTATGATTCTTCTGTGGGCGGGTACCGACTCAATACGAATTTCAATGAAGTCAAAACCAACATGGGCAGGCTTTTCGGTTTCGCCTACGGCCATAAGGAAAACGGCGCGATGTTTTCCCATATGGCTTTAATGTATGCCAATGCGCTTTACAAACGTGGTTTCGCCCACGCAGGCCACAAGGTCATTGAATCCATCTATACACACAGTATGGATTTGAACGCCTCCAAAATGTATCCTGGGATTGCGGAATACTACGACCCTACAGGACGCGGGATGTATCCATACCTCACAGGGTCAGCAAGCTGGATGATTCTCACCATGGTGAGGGAAGTCTACGGTGTCAAAAACGACATGGGGCTTGCGGTGTTCGAACCGAAACTTCTTAAAAAACAGTTCGGTAAAAACAGTGAACTTGCGATTAAAACCGTACTCAATGACAAACAGGTTGAAGTTGTTTATAAGAATACTTCACACCTTGATTATGGAGACTATCAGATTGATAAAGTATGGATTGACGAAAGCAATGTAGCGTTTACAAGGACTCCTGATGGCATCAAACTTGAAAAACTGATTTCAGGAAACAAAATTACCATAGTCTTAGGCAGTAAAAAAGCTTTAAAAGAAAGTAGGTCTTAATAATGGGTAAAAAGAAATCCACAGTTGAGAGTAAGCGTGCGAAATACGGTTACATGTTCGTCGCACCAATGCTCATTGTCTTTATTGTTTTCAGTATCTACCCTATCCTTTACACACTGTATCTCAGTTTCACAAATTTCGGAGGGTTTCTCGATCCTGAATGGGTAGGCTTTGACAATTACCGTCGTGTGCTTTTTCAAGATCCGACCTTTTGGGAATCGCTCGTCAACACGATACGCATCTGGGGTATCAACATCGTGATTCAAGTTGGACTCGCATTTGTCCTTATCATGGTCTTTTCAGACCTCAAGTACAAAATCAAGGGACTCAGAGTTTTCAGAATCCTTTTCTATCTTCCGAACCTTATTGCAGCAGCGTCGGTTGCGCTCATCTTCCGCTTGATGCTCAATACGGATTACGGTCTGCTCAATACGTTCTTGCTAAGAATCAATCTGATCAGCGATTCTATCCGTTGGCTTGATGGGACCATGCTTGCTCAGATCTCGGTTGCGAACATTCAGACCTGGATGTGGTTTGGGAACTCATTCATCCTGTTTATGGCAGCCGTTCAGGCTGTGAACAAGGAAGTCATTGAATCTTCAGTTATTGACGGAGCCGGTCGCATTCAAATGATGCGTCATGTCAAACTTCCGCTCATTAAACCGATTTTGATCTATGTCGGGGTCACCTCGCTTATCGGAGGGCTTCAGCTCTTCGATGTGCCTTATCTTATTACCGATGGCAGGGGGGCACCTTCAGGTTCACTTAGAACCGTCATCGTATATCTCTTCAACCAGGCATTCACGTACAACAACTTCGGCTACGCCTCAGCGATTGCATTTGTGTTATTCATCATCGTCATGATTGTATCGGGTCTTTTCGTACTCATCATGAAACGCGAAGATGTCAGGAATTTCCTGGACGCCAGAAAGAGAAAGAAGGCTAAACTATGAAATACAATGAAGTAGCATCAAATTTTGGTAAAATGACTCGCAAAGAAAGAAGCAAACAAACCGCAGTTTATACATCCATCTATGTTGGCCTTGGCCTTCTTGTACTCATTTCGGTCGTACCATTCGTCCTCGTAATGATGAATGCGACCAGAACAGGGGATGCGATTGTAAGAAGCCCTCTTGCAATATTCCCCGGTGATGCACTCAGAGCGAACTGGGAACTGCTTATGAACCGTACAGATATCGTCAGAGGGTTCGTAAACTCATCGTTCGTCTCCATTACATCCACATTCCTAAGCGCCTACTTTGGTGCGCTTACCGCGTATGGCTTTTATGCTTACAAGTTTAAAGGAAACAAACCACTTTTCGTATTCATCATCGTCTTTTTGATGGTGCCACCGCAACTTGCGTTCCTCGGGTTTTACCAGTTCATGGCAAACCTCGGACTCGTTGATACGTTCATTCCATTGATCGTACCGATGATCGCGAATATCGGAACCATCTTCTTCCTGCGTCAGTACGCAGAAGGCGTCATACCTAAAACCATGCTTGAATCGGCCAGAATTGATGGGGCCAAAGAGCTCTATATTTTCCATAAAATCGGGGTTCCGATGTTGATGCCTGGGATTGCGACCATGTCGATCTTTACATTCATCGGATCATGGAACAACTACCTCATGGCCCGCATCATGCTGAATTCACCAGACAAGTTCACCTTGCCCCTTCAAATCGCAAACCTTAGAGCGGGGAACCTCTGGGTCAATAACCAGGGTGCAATTTATTTAGGACTCGCAATCACCATCGTGCCTATCGTGCTTTTCTTCATCATCTTCTCAAGATACCTAGTCGACAGCATCGCCGCAGGCTCTGTCAAAGGATAGTGATTTCATGAAACAGGCATTCGGCACCGCATTTTCAATCTTTGAAATCATTTTGAGCGTCGTGATTGCGAACGTACTACTCGTCATTGGATCCGTATTGAGCGCATTCTTGCTCTTTCCAATCCTTTTGATCAGCACGCTTTATTATCTAAGAAGAATGTATCTTTACCGTGAATTCACAGGCATCATCTTCAACTATACGAATTTCATCAGGGGGAATGTCTTGAAATCCATCAAGTTGCTTTTTCCCCTTGTGCTTTTTGTGGGATTTATGCTTCTGAGCGTATTTTATTACAACCAGATATTGCTTGATGTGCTGCACCCTTACTTTATTCTTCTAATATACCTCGTGCAGGCATTCCTGCTTTACCAGGCAGTGGGTGTGATGATCGTTTCCGCCATCCTCTATGGCAAGAACCGCGATACCGAAAACAAGGAAATCCTCAACAAGGCATTTATCATTTTCAACGCCCATCCAATCCGTGGATTCCTATCCGTTTTATCCCTGGGTGCAGGCTTCATATTCATCGTAGGTGTGTTACCGTTTTCGTATCTGATTGTCTTTCCAGTTAGTCTTTTCTTCTTTTATGTGGTATTCTCAGATATCATAGAACAGAAAAAATATGCTTGATTGCATATTTTTTTTATAAATTTCCAAACCGTGAAAACGGCTACATTTAGGCATTAAAACAACCGGTTTCTTTGTTATATTACAATAGAAAAACCGATTTCTCTTGTAAACGGTCTCATTTTATTTTATAATGAGTTTGTTAAATTAAAATACATAGGAGGAAACACGAGAAATGAAAAAATTATTTGCGTTTTTAAGTGTTGCAGTACTAACTTTTTCACTCGCAGCATGTGGCGGGGGCAATGAGCTCAATGATGACATCATGGACGACCCGGACATTGACTACAGTGAAGAGACTTTGACCATCTGGTCATTCACCGACGAACTTCAGGTACAAGGCGATGTTGAGTACTTTGAAGAACAGTATACCGCCGAAGGTAAAGAATATGAAGGTATGGAAATCGAGTATGTTGAAATCCCAACGGCTGATTACCTTACTACGATTCTCCCGACCCTTCGTACAGGATCAGGGGCACCTGACGTATTCACAGGTGAACTTGACATGCTTCTCAACTTCATGGAAGGTGGTTACCTTGCCAATCTTGAAGAAATGATGAAAGCGGACGAAGATGTTGATTTTGATGAAACCAAAGATGATTTTGTCGATTTCATCTGGGAAGCCGGACAAGATACTCAGGATGAAACACTCAGAAGTCTTTCCTGGCAGGTTACGCCTGGTGGAATTTTCTTCAAAACCGATATGGCTGAAGCCGTATGGGGCAGTGAATCAGGATTCCCTTCTGACAACACAGCTGATGACTACAACCAACAAGTATCTGACTGGGTAGCCGCTGAGAAATTCGATACCCTTCAAGGCTTGATTGATGCATCTGAAGAAGTCAAGAACCACGATGCAAACTGGAGACTCTTCCCGAACGACGACGCAATCCGTTGGTTCTCTCAACAATCCGACACACCAGAAAGCTGGCTTGCTGAAGACGGACTCATCAATGCGGACCGTCTTGAGAATGAAGAAGTCTACATGGAAGCCGTAGCGGATCTTTACAGTGAAGATCTTGACGATTCTCTTACTGCCAATGTCGGTGAATGGTCAGGCGCATGGTACCAAGGCATGGGTAAATCATTCGACTCTGCGGATGGGACTACGTTCCAAACCATGGCGTATTCAATGCCTACATGGGGACTCTTTGATGTTCTTGAACCTTCAATTGAACTCGTTGATGACAACGGAGACACTTGTGTTGAAGATGACATGACCGATGAAGAATATGAAGCATGCGAACCTAAAGGCAACTGGGGTGTGGCAAGCGGACCTAACAGTTACTTCTGGGGCGGAACTTACCTCAACATCTATCAAGGGTCTGAACTTAAAGAACCTTCATACGATTTCGTTAAATCCATGCTTTTCGATACAGACAGAATGAGCGAAAGAGCCGAAAACGGTGACGTATACGCAAGAAAATCCATCATGGACGAAGTCACAGCCGATTACGAAGGCAACCCAGTTCTCGGTGGCATGAACCACTATGAATTCTTCGTTGATGAAGCGGACAAGATTTCTCTTGATTACATCACGAACTACGATCGTACACTTGATCAAATCATGGGCGACGCCGTCAATGATTATAAACAAGGTGAAGTCGATACGAAAGATGAAGCTTTCTCTGATTTCTACCAAGAACTCAGAAGTGCCTACCCTGAACTTTACAGATCAGAAGGTCTTCCTTACCAAGACTAATTGTTATGAATGAATGCCTAATATGAGAACTTCCTAAATTTTTTTGGGGGCTTGAAGAATAGAAATTCACAAGATTTCATTCTTTAGGCCCTTTTTTCATGCATAAAGTCCTCTTCAGTTCTATTTAAACGGCATAACGATATGATAAGGAACCCATTTTGAATTATGAAAAAAAACCTACCATTTTTCTGGTAGGTTTTTAAAATAGTGTGAGAAGGGTGAATTTCAATAATCAAGAGTTTTTAATCGAATTGGGTTTAGGCAAGAAGAATTCCGAGAAACACAAACCAGGCGAGAATTGATTTACCAAACAGGCTCAACCAGACATACATGCGTTCACCATATACATAGTCTTTCCAGGGACCGATTTGTTTGTACTGAAAGTATTGGTTGAATGCGAAGAGGTTGAAGGTCAGGAAGTAGAACAAGAGACCTGGAATGACAAACCATGGAAGTTGTGACAAGTCCCCGTTGTTGAGCATGTAGATGACAATGAGTACCCAAGGGGTGATGCCGGCAACCCAGCCAAACCAATGGGCGGTCCAGTCCGTTTTGTTTCTGTTGAGTGGGTTCATTTTTTCCATCAACAGACCATACAGATTCATAAGTGCGTTGATAACGAATATCAGAATGATCGCTTCGAGTGATAGAAGCCCAAACATTGTAGCAAGTAACACAATCATGATGGATGAAGACAATGCGTATTCATACCAACGGAATGGATTGCTGCCTTTTTCAATTTCTGAAAGGTATCGCTCTTTGAACGGTCCTGAAATAAGGAAGTGGAACAATGCACTCAATAAAAGAAAAAGCGCAACCATGATGCCAAAAGGCAAATCAAAAAGCTCTTGTGTAACCGGCCCATAGCCTCCCATATCATAAGGTTCTAAAAACCGGGCATAAATCGTCGGCTTGAAGTCTCTGAATACTTCGACCGTTAAAGAAAGAATTAAAATCACGGTCCCTTGAATCAGATGCAAAGCACCCATTTTTCTGTTGAAAAAAATAAGTTTATTATCCATAAAATCCCTCCATAAGTTTCTAAATATAATTAATTATAGCATTTTTAAATAGGGATGTATGGACGCATGCCTTTTTAATTATTGAACTGTTTCACTCATCATTGGATGGGGTATTGGAATTTTGCTTGCCAATATTAATATAAGTATCACACTTCCGCCATTTGTCACAAACAAAAATTATGGTAAAATAGATTAAAAATGAGGGGGAAATCGCTATGATTGATATTGGTCTGATTGTTATTGCGTATACCGTTGGAATGATACCGAATGCGTATTTTCTACAAGTATTTATAAATAAAGAAAGGCTTGGCTATGTACGGTCTGATAAAGTAGGAGCATACAAGATATTGATTCATATCAAAGAGCCAGCATTTTTTCTGACGTTGTTGCTTGATTTACTCAAGGGTGCTGGAGTTGTTTTTCTTGCTCAGTGGTTGGGGACCTTTCCAGCCATGCCAGCGATTTTGTTGCTTACAGCCGTTATCGCAAGAAATTTCAATCTTGTTATCGGTATACGAAATGGTGTCGGCTTGAGTATTATCATTGGTGGATTGTTGGTACAAGCGCCACTGGTTATATTGATTTATGGTGTTGTCAGCTTGATTTTTTATATTGCAGTGCGCGACATGGATACATCAATGGCACTTGGAACGACAACGATCCCCATTACATTTGGACTCATGACTGAATCCCTGCTAACAATATTCATCGGATTTTTGATGGTTATCATAGTGTTTATACACAAGGCTCTTTACATAAGAGCTGCAGCTTTACGGACGAAATACATCGATTATAAAAGAGACAACCCTTTTGCTAAATAGGGTAAATCAAAGCCGGGTTTCCGGCTTTTTTTAATAATAAAGAAGTTGGTTGATTCAGATTTGTTTAAAAGATTGACACACGGTATAATGAATGTGTAGAAATCACTGATGCCTTTCTTGGTGAAGTTTGGAGAAAAAAGAGATGAAGGATTATTCCAAAGCATTAAAAGGTGGCGCCGTTTATATAAAAGATGGCGATTATAAACAGATGCAATGCATTGGTTTCAGGGACCTTGCCAATGAGATGTCAGTCAATGAAAGTACAAGCTTTCCTACAGCGTCTGCAGGCAAAGTGTTTGTGGCTGTTGGTATTTTGAAGCTTGTGGAAAAGAATATTCTTAGTCTTGAAACCACGCTTGGTGAGCTCGTGGATTTTCAGTTGCATTCGATTGATCAAGAAGTTACGGTTTATCAGTTGTTAACCCATACTTCGGGAGTGCCTGATTATTTTGATGAAACCGTTATGGATGACTACAGTGACCTTTGGAAAAATTTTCCTAATTATAAGATAAGAACCTCTAAAGATCTGCTACCCCTGTTCGTGGATAAACCGATGGCGTATCCCAAGGGAGAGCGTTTTGCTTATAATGATTCAGGGTTTGTAATGCTTGGCTTGATTATTGAAGCCGTTACCGAAAAACCATTTGATGAATATCTCAGCGAAGTGCTTTTTAAGCCTCTGGACATGTCGAACACCGGTTACTATGAACTGGACCGTTTACCTTCAAATTGTGCGAATGCCTACATATATGACGAGAAAAAAGAAACTTATTACATGAATATATACAGTGTGGACGTCAAGGGAACCGGTGCCGGTGGTGCGTTTACCAGTGCGCTTGATATACAAAAATTTTGGGATGGATTACTGGGTGGCAAGCTATTGAAAGAAGAAACCCTCTCTTCCATGCTTGAAAGGCATGTTGATTTGGGTGATCATGGCTATGGTCTTGGTATCTGGTTGGATGCCTACAATCTTCCCTATTTCCAAGGTGTTGACCCTGGAGTGACCTGCATGAGTTGGTGTCATCCCGGCAAACGACAATTCATTACCATCATGAGCAACTATCAAGATGACGTGTTTACTCTTTGCGACGAGTTGAAAAAAGCATTGTTATGAACCCTTTTTGAAATTAATGGAGGAATCCATGTCCCATGTCACGCGCACATGAGATATACATGACGTATGAAGGAGTGGTTTATGCAGTGCTTTACAATAGATTCTTAAGGATTGCCAAAACGTTGAACGAAGAATTGAATATAACCCCGTTGCTTTATGGGTCACTGGGTCTGGAAAGAGCTTCAAACATTTCATTTGATCCACAGGATATAGACATTCTTGTACCAAAAAGGTATCTGAATGGCGAACTTTGGTTGACGTTAAAGGAAACCTTGGAAAACATTGGTTATACGCTTGTTGACTTGGAAGAACATGCGTTTTCGAAACAAGCCGTCATGATAGGCATCGCAACCATTGAAGATTTATATCCCTTTGCGGAAATAGATTACACTGAATTAAGTGTCGTTGATAACGAGGGCATTAAGTACAAGGTGTTGGATTTAAATGATTATCTGAAGGTTTATAACCAGTCTTTGAAAGATGGCTACAGAAAAACCAAGAATAAACAGGATCAGGATAAGATAGACAAAATCAAGACCTTATTATAAAGAACTGCTGGAGGTATACAATGAATGAGGAAACCCTGAACGAAAGATTTGAATATTGGAAGACAGTATTGAGATTGAAAGACAGTTGGGATGTCAAGATGGAATTGGTTGACGATTCTTCATTCAATAAGACAGGCGATTTCAGAGTGGATCCCGATGATAGAAAAGCCGTGTTATTGATTAATACAAAGAATCCTTACACCCTCAACCTGGAAGAAGTCATAGTCCATGAATTATTGCATCTCAAACTTTATCCGCTCGACCAGGTGACTGAAGGCTTGATAGAATCACATTATGAAGAAGGCACGAATGCCAAAGATTTTGCGACTTCTCAGTTCATGACCACGCTTGAACAGACCGTAGCTGAACTGACCAAATGCTTTTTACTGATGCATGGCAAAGACAAGAAGCTGTCATTTGGCAGGGTTGAAAAGCATGCAAGTTTCAATGAACTTTACAAGGATTTGAAACCATATAACAATGAGGATTGAATAAGTGAATGGAATTAACCAATATTAGGAGGGATAAAATCAAGAAACTGATGGAAGCACCAATTCTAATCGTGCCGCTTGTCATTTTTCTATTCTCAACGATTTTACCATTTTATCAAGGAGAAGGGGTTGAAACTTCGCTCATCTTGCAAGAGCCAATTGGGCTTGGAGGCATTTCAGGGACCCTTTTCCTCATCACATTCATGGGGCTTTTGGGAACAAAGTTCTATCACATAAAAAGCCCGGTTTTTTTGGCACTTGGCAAAGGGCTTTATGTGAGTTACGCCACACTGGCTCTATTGATGCTTGTGCAAGCTGTTTTGATGAACGGTGCTCCGATGTTTGGGGCCGGGTCAACAGCCACACCCGGCATTGGAATGGTACTTGGATTCGTAGGGGTCGCATTATCGTATGGCGCACTTATCTACCTTGTAGGCTTACCCTATATCAAGGCTATCAGGGAAGAAGTCCATCAGGCATCACAAAAAAGGTGAATCACTACAGATTCACCTTTTTTTGAGAAGGGTAATTTTCTTTTTGTCATAGCTATTTAGATACTTAATCAATCTATACGGAAATGACACCCGATACTTTTGGGACGCTTCAAGGCATCCCTGACTATACTCAGGGACACGTCTAGCATGTTCAAGGTTTCGTAGTAACGTTTGGTATGATTGGGGTAGCGAATCAATGTATCATAAAGGCCTTTAAGTTCCTTATTGGCTTTTTCAAGACCATGCTTCCTTCTAACTATGCCAACGTGTTCTTCCATGATGGAGCGAATTTTTTTTCGCACGGGTCCATAGTGGTAACTGGCCGCCTGTCCATAGTTGAAAACGGGTGCCTGGGTTTCAGTGTGAACCATTGAATTGATTGTATTTGCGATGCGTCTTCCAAATACGACGCACTCCAACAGTGAATTGCTGGCGAGACGGTTTGCCCCATGCACACCTGTGGATGCACATTCACCAAGTGCGAACAAATGGTTTATATCGGTTTCTCCGTGTAGATTTGTCTTTATGCCACCAATGTTGAAGTGTTCTACCGGGGCAATGGGAATGAGATCCTTCCCAAGACCGTAACCGCGGGTTTCAAGTTCTTTTTGGATGGTAGGAAAACGTTGTTTCAAATAGTGTGAATCGAGGTGGCGCGTATCGAGAAAGACATGGTCACTCCAGGTATCATACATTTCCCTGTGGATGCCTTGAGAGACGATATCTCTGGGCGCGAGATCCGCATTTTCATGGTATTTTTCCATGAAGGCTTCGCCCTTCATGTTTTTTAACACGGCGCCTTCACCGCGGACAGCCTCGGAAATCAAAAAGCGTCTGCCTTCTGGATTTTCCGGATCGAAAAAAGCAGTGGGATGGAACTGTACGAACGCCATTTTTTCAATCGTCGTCCCAGCGCGTTTGGCCATGGCGATGCCATCACCAGTGGCAATCGGTGGGTTGGTGCTTGCGGCGTAGACTGAACCGATGCCTCCGGTAGCGACGATGATATTGGAAGCTGAAAACAGAACAGTATTGTTGGATTCATCAAGCGCGCTTAGTCCTTGGACCTCTCCGTTATCAACAGCGAGGTCGATGGCCATGGTCTGTTCGAAGATTCTTATGTTTTTACGTTGTTTGACTTCTTTTTGCAAGGCGTTCATGATGTCCTTGCCAGTGGCGTCTCCACCACTGTGAAGGACTCTTGAAGTACTGTGTCCGCCTTCAAGGGTAGTCAGGAACCCTCCGGATGCGTCCTTGTCGAATTGGACCCCCTCTTTAAGCAACAGCTCGATGTTTTCATGGGCCTCATTGACGAGACACTTTACCGCGTCCATATCATTCAGATGGTGGCCGGCTGTAAGAGTATCTTCAATATGGGCTTCAAGTAAAGCTTTTTCATGCTTCATTTCAGCGGCAATGCCACCTTGGGCAAGTCTGGAGTTCGATTCCTTCAAAGCGGTTTTCACAAGCAAAATGACCGATTTGTCCGGGTCAAGCAGTAAAGCGGTATAAAGGCCTGAAAGGCCGGCTCCGACAATGACAGTATCAGCATGTTCATGTCTCATTGTCGACTGAGTTCCATCATCAAATCAATGGCCTTTTTCGCGTCTTTCATGATGGACTCTTCCACCTCGATTTCATGGGTGTTGTCCCGCAAGGCTTCATAGACGGTTTGAAGGTCGGTCTTTTTCATGTTTCGACACTTAAGGTCTTCGCTTAGAACCGTGAAACGCTTATCCGGGGCTTCTTTTTTCATCTGGTGAAGAAGGCCCTTTTCAGTACCAACGATGTAGTGTGCATGGTTGCTTTCTTTGGCAAAGTTGATAAGGCCACTTGTGCCACCAACATAATCGGCTTCATCGATAACGGAGAGCGGGGCTTCGGGATGGACGATGAGCGCGGCATCCGGGTAGGCTTTACGCATGGCATCCACGTCTTTGAGGGTGAGGTTGTTGTGGATGCAGCAAAATCCCGGCCAGACTTCCATGTCAAGATTGTAAGCTCGCCTGACATAGCTGCCAAGATTCTTATCAGGGACGTAAAGCAGGGGGTCATTCTTGAAGTGATCAATGACGCGTTCAAAATTCGAACTGGTTACGCATACGTCACTCAAGGCTTTGACGCTTGCAGTGGAGTTTACATAACAAATGACTTTGCGTTCCGGGTTTTCCTGCTTGTAGGTCTTCAATTGTTCATGGGTGATTGTGTCCGCCATCGGACAGCCGGCGTCGGCTGCGGGTAGAAGCACGGTTTTCTCAGGGGAGAGAATCTTTGCGGTTTCCGCCATGAAGTGTACCCCGCAAAACACAATGGTTTTGGCATCCGTCTGACTTGCGGTGACGCTCAGTTTATAGGAATCCCCGACTACATCGGCGATGTCTTGAACTTCGGGTGGTTGATAATAATGCGCAAGTATGATTGCCTTGCGGTCCTTTTTAAGATGTTTGATTTCTTTAATGAGGGTTGCGTTATTCATGGGTGTCCTCCTCGAATTTCAGACTGATATCGAAAGCGGAAACCGAGTGTGTCAACGCCCCTACAGAGATAGCATCTACACCGGTATCGGCGACACTTGAGACGCGCTCGAGGGTCATGTTGCCACTCGCTTCCAAGAACTTGTTTTTCCGGTTCATCTCTACACATGCGCGCATGGTGTTTAAATCCATGTTATCAAGCATGATGCGATCTGCATCGGTCTTCAAGGCCTCTTTGAACTGTTCGATGGATTCGACTTCAATTTCGATTTCCTTGCCTTTGCCTACATAATCTCTGGCAGTCTTCACGGCGTTTTGAATGTTGCCGGCCGCACTGATGTGGTTGTCCTTAATCATGACCATGTCGGAAAGTGAGAACCTGTGGTTGACACCGCCTCCGTCCTTCACGGCGCGTTTGTCAAGCATGCGTAGGTTCGGCAGTGTTTTGCGTGTGTCATAGATCTTGCAGTCAGTGTCCCTTACGGCGTCCGTGAATTGTCGTGTCATGGTCGCGATGCCCGACATTCTCTGCAAAATATTGAGTGCGGTACGTTCGCCTTTCAGGATCGAGGCTGTTTTGCCCTTGATGGTGGCGAGTTTCTCTCCTTTTTTAACAAGAGATCCGTTATCGACCATCATGGACATCTCTATGGATGCATCCACCTGTTTCAAGACTGCTTCGAATATATCAAGTCCCGATACAGTGCCTTCAGCCTTGGCAATTAAGTAAGCCTTTGATTGTTGTGATGTGAATAGCGCGTCCGTAGTCACATCGCCATCAGGCATGTCCTCAATCAATGCATTTTCAATGATCAATCTTAACCATTTATCCATGTTTATCATCCTTTAACAAGTATTCTCAAGAAAAATCCATAGGTAAGTATGGATTGGACTTCAATTATAGCATACAGTCGGGCTGTTATTATAATTAGGAGAGAAAAAGTCATGGATTATTTGTAACTTCTCTATAGTCATCATGGCTTTTGGGTGGGGCTCATGTGGTCTTCAATTGATTTTGAACAAGGCCTGCATAGAGACCTTGTTGATTCATCAAATCATTATGGGATCCTTGTTCGACGATGCGTCCTTTATCCACCACAAATATGGTATCGACGTGTTTGATGGTGGAAAGTCGGTGAGCGATAATCAGGGAGGTCTTGTTTTTCATCAACCTCACCAGGGCTTGTTGAATGATTTTTTCACTGGTGTTGTCAAGCGCACTGGTGGCCTCGTCCAAAAGAAGGATGGGGGCATCTTTCAAGATGGCGCGTGCAATCGCTATGCGTTGTCTCTGACCGCCTGAAAGGGTTGCGCCATTTTCACCTATCACGGTGTCATACCCGTCTTTCAATGATTTAATGAATTGGTGTGCGTTTGCGGCTTTGGCCGCTTCCACAATGCTTTCATAATCCTTGTCCAAAGACCCATAGGCAATGTTTTCCTTTACCGTGCCCTCGAATACGTGGGCGTCCTGAGGCACGTAGCTGATGTGTTTACGGATTTCTTTGAGAGTGAAGGCATTGGCGTTTTCGCCGCTTAAGCCCATTGACCCGGATTTTACTTGATGGAATTGAAGCAAGACTTTGAATACGGTGGATTTACCGCCTCCCGATGGGCCTACGAGGGCCGCTGATCTCCCCTGTTCAAGTGTTAGGGAGATGCCGTCCAGGACATTTGTCTTGTCATAGGAGAAGACGACATTTTCCATTGCAAGTGCGACTTGTTTTGAAGGGGTAGAGGGATCAAACTCGTGATACGTGGGTTCTTCTTCTTCATCCAGTGTTTCAAATACACGCTCGCCTGCGGCGAGTGAGGACTGCAGGTTGGAAATGAAGGTGCCAAGGCCGCGAATCAATGTGGTGACACCGTTTTGAAGCTGGACGATGGCGACGATGACCCCGACACTCGTCATGCCTTTTAAGACGAGGTAGGCACCAAATCCCGTGAGACCGATGAAACTGCCAAAACCAAATAAGGTATTGAGTCCATCGATGGAAGCTTGTTTGTTGATTTTGTCTTTGGAATAGGCGTAGACGTCTTCGTTGCTGGAGACGAACTTATCCAGTATCAGGTTTTGAATGTTGAATATGCGAATGACTCGGATGCCCGATATGATGTTGCTGAGTTTAGTATTGAGGATACCCAGGTGTTTTTGCACATTTCTTGAAACCCGTCTTAAGCGTTTTGCATATAGTGTGTTGAACACATAGGAAAAACTGGCGCTTAAGACAGCTACGAGGGCGAGTCGCCATTCGATATAGAACATGACGATACCGGTACCCAGACCGGTAATCAGATTGACCATGAATCGTAGAAGGTGCTCAGTGTAGGCACGTTCCATCTCGGCGATGTCATTGGTGAGGCGCGAAGATATTTCCGCGCTGTGGCTGCTTTTGAAATAGGGAATGGGAAGTTTGGTAAGTTTATTAAAGGCTTTTTTTCGGATGAAACCGGTCGTATGTACCGTGGCTTTCAGTGCCAGATAGGAAAACAGGGGAAAAAGCATGAACATGACAGAAGCAAAAATGAGATACCCGGTGATGTTGTCAATGGCGGCTGAAAAATCACCGGTTTCAAGCGTATCAAAGAGGGTAAGGAACATGAGGGCTATTTGCGTCTGGAATAAAAACATCGCTCCGCTCATGCCGATGACGCCGATTACATATATTTTTCTGACACCTTTCATGGCATCAAAGATACGTCTAAAGGTTTTCTTTTTCATCGTCGGATTCTCCTTTGCGCATCTCTTCTTCATAAAGCTTGCTGTAAAGACCGTTTTTATGAAGCAGGGTTTCGTGGGTGCCTTGTTCTTTTACTTCTCCGTCACTGATTACATAGATTCTATCGACATTTCTGATAGTGGATAAGCGATGCGCGATGATGATGGATGTCTTTTTCTCAAGAAACGGATCAAGAGCCTTTTGGATCATCTGTTCACTTTCACTGTCAAGCGCGCTCGTGGCTTCATCGAGAAGAAGAATGGGAGCATCCTTGAGCATGGCCCGTGCAATGGCTATGCGTTGTTTCTGCCCGCCTGAAAGTGAATCGCCTAGCTCACTGAGTGGAGTATCATAGTCCCGCTCCAAGTCTTCTATGAAGATGTGGGCATAGGCATTTTTAGCGGCGATTCTGATCATCTGGCTATCTGCCGATTCATTCCCATGTCCGATATTTTCACGTATTGATTCAGGAAACAAGAACGTGTCCTGTGAGACAAGGGCAAGATGGTCTCTTAGATTTTTCAGTTTCCATTCTCTGATTTCATGGCCCCCGACACTGACCTCGCCTTCATAGGTATCGTAATAGCCGGTTATCAACTTGGCGAGCGTACTTTTACCCCCACCGGAAGGCCCGACAAGGGCAATGGATTCATTTGAGTCCACTGTAAGGTCAAGATTATTGATGACCGGAGTCTTATCTCCCGGATAGGTAAAAGAGACTCGATTGAATTTGATGAGTGGTGAGGTGTTTTCAAATTCAAATGCGTATCCAGACTGTCGTTCGTCTTCGCTATCAAGGGTTTCGAATATACGTTCTGCACTCGCGAGATCACGTTTGGCTTCACCAATCATGACCGACATGTTTGAAAGTGGGAAGGTAAGCAGGTTAAGCAAATTGATGAACGCAAGCAATCCTCCAAGCGTCATTTCACCTTGTGTGACGAAGTAACCACCAAGGATGAAAGTGGCGATGAACGGAAGAATCGAGAAGAACATGGAAAAAGCTTCCAGCATGGCGCGCCTTTTGGCGAGCTGCTCCCCACCTTTCACGCTTTCCTCGACGGCTGCGTGATGTTTGGTTTCAAGGGGGCGTTCCAGGGTGTAGGCCTTGGCGACTTCAACCCCTTTTATGTAGTCTGTAACCGTCTGGTTGACAAGTCCAAGTTTCTGTTGGACCTTTTTACTTACAGGGCCGATCGGTTTTGAAAGCAATGTGGCCCCGACAACGAGTATGGGAAGCAAGATGAGGGTAGCGAGTGTGAGTTTCCAGGAAAGAAAAAGCAGTACACCAAATGCGAGGATGGCGGACAAGGGAACTTCAATCAGTTCAGGAAGCAAGGACAATGTGAAGTTTCTTACCCGGTTCATGTCATTCGTACCGCGAGAAAGCGTATCCCCTGAATGGGAGGATTGCATGGTGTCAATCGAGACGGTATTCATCTTGGCCGCAAAGCGGTGTCTCAACTCTGCAAGGCCTCTTTCGGTGTACCCACCGAGCAATCGTGTCTTCATGAATTGTAAAAAAGCCAGAAGAAGTCCAACCGAAACTGTAATGATGATCAAGTTGAAAAACACAGTTTGAGTTCCTTCGACTGCAGCATCAATCAAGAGTTTCAGGAGATAGCTGGCGCTTACGCTTAATCCCGAAATCAGAATGGTTGAAAAGACGCCTGCCAAAAGCATGGTCTTTTTAGGAAATAGGGCAACCAGGCGCCTGAGTGCGCTCTTATTCATTGTCTTCATGGTATCAGTCCTTTGAATGTCTTAAACAAATGTGTGAATGACCATCATCTGTTTGAAATGTTATACAAATAACACTTTGATTTTAACAATTTATGATGAGAAAGTCATCTTATTTTCAGAATAGATTCATATGAAGTAAAAAATCACTCATAAAAACCGAAATATAGGAATAACATGGTGGGAATGAACCATTAAAAATCCGCCCCAAAAGGACGGATCAATATATTCATGATAGACTTGGATGGTTATTTCTGATACTCGAATACACGCACGGATTCTTCAATGGATTTCTCGTAGGCTTCCTTACCGTAATTATCGACTTCCTTGGCGTTTTTGGGTCCGTGGCTCAGACAACAAGGGCCCCCAATACAGCCACCTTCACAGGCCATGCCTTCAATGAAATTGGCTTTGAGTTTTCCGGCTTTGAGTTTTAGAAGTGCCCCTCTGGCTTCTTTGATGCCGTTGCAGGCGACGGGTTTGAAATCGAATTCGATAGACTGTTCCTTCAAGGCTTGTTCAACAGCGTCGCTGAGGCCACCGGATCGCGCAAAGATGCGTCCGTAGAAACTGGCGTTGTCAAGCGTGCTTTCCTTGAGATCAGGTAAGTTGATTTCAAATGCGTCAATGAGTGCCTGGAGCTCTTCAAATGTGATGACATGGTCAACTTCTGTGTTCATGGCTTCTCGTTTCTTGGAGATACAAGGGCCTATGAACATGATACCGGCATTGGGGTGCAATTCACGGATGAAATCCGCTACGATGGCCATGGGCGATTTGTTGTGGGATACATAGGGCTTGAGTGATGGGAAGTGTTTGTCGACATAGGCTACGAATGACGGACAACACGAACTGGTGAGGACCCCTTTTTGTGAGAGTTCCTTCGCTTCTTCCATGGCTGCATAATCCGCACCAAGGGCCGCTTCAACCACATCGTCCACCCCGAGCATCTTGATACCGGTAATGACTTGTCCAAGAGAAGCGTAGGAAAATTGTGATGCAATGGAGGGTGCGACAATGGCGAAAATGCGTGTATCCTCCAGAGACTTGTTTTTGAACATCTTTACGGTTTCTGAAATTTCAGAGGTATCGCTGATGGCTCCAAAAGGACATTGGTAGACACAGGCGCCGCATTCGATGCATTTTTCTTCATTGATCTTTGCGGCGTTGTTTTCATCCATGGTTATGGCATCCACATTGCAGGCTTTGACGCAAGGGCGTTCCTGTTTGATGATGGCGCTGTAGGGACAGACTTTCTCACAGCGTCCACACTCAATGCATTTCTCTTTGTCGATGACTGCGCGGTGGTGGACATCAAAGCTGATGGCATCTTTGGGACAGGCTTTTTCACATCTGTGTGCGATGCAGCCACGACACGCTGCTGTAACTTCATATCCACCTACGGGACATTCATCGCAGGCTTCTTCGATGACTTCGACTTTCAGGTCGCTCTCCTTGCGCCCTCCCAGTGCGAGTGACACGCGTTCTGTAAGGATATGGCGTTCCTTGTAGACGCAACATCTGAAATGCGGTGTCTTACCAGGGATAATCTCGAAGGGAATGTCTCGGTAGGCGTTGACAAGGTCATCGTGCATGGCGTGTTTGGCTACGCCTTTCAAGACTTTGTATTTGAGTTCCTGGACTTTCGTGTCGAATAACATAATAATCGCTCCTAAAATTGACTCATGCGGACTGTTTTCCCCATGGTTTCAAGTGTGGCTTTCAAATCGGTGATGATGCGCATTTTTACAGTATGGTCGATGGGTAAATCGGGATTTTGGTGGGCTGGGTTAATGGCTTTTCCTACAAAGAAATGGATATCGGTCGCCTCTTCAAATAAAAGGTAACAAAGCTTTGAGACCGTATCGTTTTTACTTTGGAATATGAACCGTTGCGTACCTTCCAGGTGCGCTTTGGCATTTTTTAAGACGTGAGATAGGGTAATGATGCCTTCACTGACCAAATCAATGCCTTCTATTTTTCCTGCTGGGGGCAGGGATACGCTTGCAGAAGCCATGTTGACTTCGAGTGGCTTGTCCATATAGCGTGCGAACATTTGAGCCGTGGAGCCACCGCAGATAACACGCTTGCCTTTTTTTGAGAGGTAGAGGCTCATGGCCTTCTCATCTGAATCCTTGTGAGCGGGCGGTCCGACGAAAAGATTCAGATTTTTGCGCGGGGTGACTTTGAGGGCAAGTGTGGTTGTGTCATCACCGGGTTGAAAGTGATAAAGGCTGTCACACTCGTCTATGAGGAGTTCTGCAAGCGTGCGCGCGGAATAGTCATCCATGTACATGGCTTCAAGGTATTCAATGATATGGTGTCGTTGCCAGCCAAAATTGAGTTCGGCGCCTACTCCGGCATGTACACATCCATCACTCATGGCAAGGAGTGCATCCCCTGTTTGCAGGCCATGGGTTGCGATGGAAACCTTGCGTCCACTCATTTCAACGTGTCTGTAGTTCAGTGGATGGTGCTTACCCTGTCTTAGGATGACGGGTTCAGGGTTGTCATAGTTGAAGATGGTGACGGTTTTTCCTTTACGAATGTGAAAAACGGTAAACGTTGAATAGGCAATATCTCTGATTTTACAGACAGGAAGGGTTTTGAGTACGGTGTCCATGACTTCTTGTAGCGGCACGCCTTTGCCAATCATCGTCGCGATCATGGTACTTGAAAGCGTGGAAAGAATATTGGCCTTGACACCGCTTCCCAAACCGTCTGAGAGCACGAGGATTTTGTCTTTACCGGCATTTTTTTCAACTACAGTGTCTCCACACAGTTCCTCCCCTAGTTTGTGAAGGGAAAGTGTATGGGTTTCTATACTCAGATCATTCATCTTCGATAACCTTCTTGAGATTACTGAGCGCGCCTTTGGTCTCAGCCGTAGTTTCTCCCAGAAGTGAAGCAATCTCATGGACGACACGCATCTGCTTGTCTATCACATCATCGGTGATGGCGATGGTACGTTTGTAGGCGTCTTCCTTCTGGCGTTTATGTTTGATCTCACTTGTGATGTCTCTGAGAATCGAAATGAAGATATTGAATGAAGCATCGTAGACAACGGTTTCGTCGATGTAAAGGTTATGGTCACTGAGATAGAGTGTATGGTGATACCGTTTTTTCTTGTTTTCAAGCATAGTCAAATAGGGTTCAGGATCGAGAAGCTCATGAATATGAAGGGTATTTTCTTTGATGTTTGGAACTCCGAGAAGCTGTTTGGCGGCGGGGTTCATGGTATGGACATTGAAGTCACTGTTGAAGACGAGCACGCCGTTTGGGGTGTTATGGACGATGTTGTCTGAGAAGGATTCGGCTTTTTCTTTAAGATAGGGAAGACACATTGTGAGGTCGGCCTTACCTTGATAAACCGCTTTGGCTTTCTCTTTACAGGTATCATAGCCACACGAGCCACAGTTGAGAATCTTGGCAGGGTCGTCTTTGCCCATGCGCTTGAATATAGCCTGAATTTCTTCTTCACTCGGTTCCTTTTCATTATGAGAAAGGACATCATAAGTCATTGTCATATTCTGATATAGAGAATGGATAGGAAAATCGCTTTTTGGGGTGTTTTGTTTGATGTTGATGATGCTTTTGAGTGGTTTTTTGGTGTGGGTGTTTCTAAGGGGGCCACCCGTACAGGAATTTTCACAGGCGCTCATTTCAATGAAGGCATTGTCAATGATGCCTTCTTCGATGTCATTCAGTGCCTGTTTGCAGGATTCAATGCCGTCGACGCTTAGGTAGTGATACGTCTCTTCATAGGCATTGAAGCTTTGAATGATGCCACCAGAAACCGGGAATGCGTTGGTCTTGCCTCTTGGGTTGTCTTTCGATTTCTTTTCCCACTCAACTTCACTGTCTTCAAGCCATGTTTTCAATTCAACGAAACTGATGACGGCGTCCATGGACTTGGTCATTTGGGCTTCGTATTTTTTGGAAAGACAAGGGCCTATAAAAACTTTCAAAGCGTCTGGATAACGCTCTTTGAGCATTTCTGCGTGCAAGTGCATGGGGCTTGGTGTATTTGAAAGGTAAGGGATTAGAGAAGGGTGGTGTTTTTGTATGAGCAGGTTTACTGTGGGACATGCGGAACTTATGATGATGGGGGATGTCCCGTTTTTTATTTCATTTTCATACCGTTGTTTGACAATCGTGGCCGCTTCAGCCGTCTGAAAGACATCGGTGAACCCCAAAGCCATAAGCGCGGCTTTCATGGTTTGGAAGTCACTTTTGTAAAAATCCGAGAGGAAAGAAGGGGCGATGGACACAACGACTTGTTGCTTTTGCAGTAACCAGTTTTTCACAAAGTCCATATCACTTTGAACGGCCTTAGCGTCCTGAGGACAGGCGTTTTTACATAGTCCGCAATAGATACAGTCATCACTGATGATCTGCGCTTGGTTGTCCTTGAAGGAAATGGCTTTGACAGGGCAGGTTCTTATGCACTTGTAACAGTTCTCACAGTCATTGGCGAGGGTTCTTATCAGTTCCATAATCATCCAGCTTTCTGAGGACTAAGTCATTAAATACGGAATCGAAGGTTTCCAAGGTGATTTGTTTACAGGGACCCTCATCAATTTTGAAAGAGACGGCATTCATGCAGTTGTTCAGACAAAAAGAGGCTTTGAGTTCCACGGTGTTCTCTAGTGAATGGGTTTCAATTGCTTGTTTGAATCGTTCAATGATTTCATACGAATTTTTCAAGTGACAGCTGCTTCCCACACATACGGCTATAACCATGTTATTTTTCCTCCTTGTTTCGGAGCTTAGAGGATAAAAAGGCTAGGCTCTCGGCCATGTTTTCGTTGTAGACAATGACGTCTTCAGGCACAGAAAGGTGGACCGGAGCAAAATTCCAAATGGCTTTGACACCACTGTCAACAAGGGCGTCACACACACCCTGAGCAGACTTTGAAGGTGTCACGATGATACCGATTTGTACGTGAAGACGCGTGACGAGCTGCCGGAGCTTGTTGACGTGATAGATTGGCACCCCGCTTTGCATTTCGGGGGTATGGGCCCGCGTATCAAAGGCCAGCACAATTTTCATGTTGTATTCCCGAAACCCTTCATAAGACAAAAGTGCGGATCCAAGACGCCCTACACCTACAAGAACTGCTTGAGAGAAGTCATTATAGCCTAGGAAACCTTCCAAATCATCAATGAGTCGTTTGACATCGCGACCCTGATTTGGAACGCCAGGCGTATCACTGACTGTTTGAAGATCCTTTCTCACTTGAATGGAAGAAAGTCCCAGATCTTCTGCAATACGAGAAGAAGAGCAGAACGCAATTCCGGTATCGTGATACTTGCGCAAGAGCATCAGATAATTTGGTAGTCGCCTTAACATAGGCTGTGAAACGGTTTTAGACATAAAGCACCTCGCATACGATATTTTTTTATCGATTTCAACTTCAGTATACACACTGGTAATCTGTATTACAACATTTCATTTTAAGAATACGTTTTCAATCTGAAAATACAAGCGTTTTCCTTAAAAAAATCACGAAAAAGTTTGTGTTAATAACTAAAAAAACCTATAATACAAATTGAAGAATAATCTATAATACAGATACTTGTCTGATGGAGGTTTCGCATGAAAGAAAAAGTGTTGGATGTATCGAATTTGGATCAAGACGCACTCAAGAGTCTTGACAAGCACATTGATTCTTTAAAAGGGTCGAATGAGAAGGAAACACTTATCCCGGTCCTTTACAAAGCTCAAGAACTTTTTGGCTATCTTCCTCACAATCTTCAACGTCATATTGCCATGAAGATGGATTTGCCGAGTGCGCATGTCAATGGGGTTGTGACATTTTACAGTTTCTTCTCCGAGCACCCGACTGGCACCTATACGGTCAGTGTATGCATGGGAACGGCATGTTATGTAAAAGGCGCCAAGGATGTACTCGAACGTGTCAAGAAACTTACAGGGGCGAGTGAAGAATCGATGAGTGATGATGGCCTTTTTTCCATTAAAGACGTGCGTTGCATTGGGGCGTGTGGTCTGGCGCCCGTCATGACCATCAATGATGAGGTTTATGGAAAACTCAAACCTGACGATGTGGATGATATCATTGCGCGATACAAGGAGGACAACCAATGAAAATTGATAGTAGAAAAGCCTTGAAATTCTACAAGGATAAGATCAATGCCAACAATCAATACACCTTGACCCTTTATGTATGTGCTGGGACTTCTTGTGTATCATCCAAAAGTGTCGAAATTGCGGATCGTTTAAAGGCTGAGATTGATAAGAAAGGGCTTTCTGTGGAGATGAACGTTGTGAAAACCGGCTGTTTTGGTTTTTGCGGTCAAGGCCCCATCATTGAGATTGAGCCAGATAAGGTCACCTATGTTCAAGTTACCGTTGATGATGTGGAAGACATCGTAAAAACGCATCTCATGAATAGGGAAATCGTGGAAAGACTTACCTATGACATGACGGACGAAGGCGATTATGAGATGGCCTTTTACAAGAAACAAAAAAGAATTGCCTTGAGGCATTGCGGTGCCATCGATCCTGAAAGTCTCGAGGATGCGATTGCGCATGGAGGCTATGAAGCATTGGCTTACGCTCTTTATGATCTAACCCCTGATGAAGTGATTGGTATTATCAAGGATTCGGGGCTTCGCGGTCGAGGAGGCGGGGGCTTCCCAACAGGCCTCAAATGGCAGTTTACAAAAGCCGTGGAAGATGAAGAAAAATATGTTATCTGCAATGCGGATGAAGGGGACCCCGGTGCATTCATGGACCGCTCCATTTGCGAAGGGGATCCTCACGCAATCATTGAAGCGATGGCCATAAATGGGTACGCCACAGGGGCGAAAAACGGTCTTATCTATATAAGAGCCGAATACACCCTTGCGACCAAACGTCTCTTGAAGGCACTCAAGGATGCAAGAGACGCTGGATTCCTCGGTAACAATGTATTTGGAACGGATTTTTCCTTTGATATAGAACTCAAAGCGGGCGCGGGCGCGTTTGTGTGTGGTGAAGAAACTGCACTGATTCATTCAATGGAAGGCCTTCGCGGAGAACCGACTGTCAAGCCCCCGTTTCCAAGTGAAAGTGGCTTCAGAGGAAAACCCTCAAACGTCAATAACGTGGAAACCTATGCAAACATTCCGATTATACTTGTCAAAGGAGCTGAATGGTTCAACAAGATAGGTACTGAGAAATCCAAAGGGACGAAAGTGTTCGCTCTAGCAGGGAACGTGCGCAATATTGGGCTTGTTGAAGTTCCTATGGGGACGACTTTCCGTGAAATCATTTATGATATCGGAGGCGGTATTCCTGATGATATTCCTTTCAAAGGCGTGCAGATTGGGGGCCCATCTGGTGGGGTCATCACAGAAGAGTACCTCGATACGCCGATTGATTACGACTCCTTGAAGGAAGTCGGCGCCATGATGGGCTCAGGCGGTATGATTATCATGGATGAAAAGACCGATATGGTTGAAATCGCGAAGTTCTATCTGGATTTCACCCAGGATGAATCCTGTGGTAAATGCACACCCTGTAGAATTGGTACGAAAAGGTTGCATGAAATGCTTGAAAAACTCACAAACATGGAAGGCTCGCCTGAAGATCTTGAATTGCTTGAAGAGCTCGCACTTAATGTACAAAACACTTCCTTGTGTGGGCTCGGACAATCCGCACCCAACCCCGTCCTTTCAACCTTAAGGTTTTTCAGGAATGAATATGAGGCCTACGCCAACCGGGAAAAACCCCATGGCTACAGAGTCATCGAAGAAGAATGCATTGGATGTACCAAGTGCAAGCGTGTCTGTCCAGTTGACGCCATCAGCGGTGAAGTCAAGAAACCGCATAGCATCGATCAGTCAATCTGTATTGAATGTGGCGCCTGTATCGAGGCCTGTCCAAAAGGAGCCATTGTCTATGAATAATTCGTTGAATGACAAACATAACGTGAAGGAGGGTCTTTATGAACTTAATCGATAAAATGGTGTCGGTTTCAATTAATGGCATAAGCGTCAATGTTCAAAAGGACACAACCGTTCTTGAGGCCGCAAAAAAAGTAGGCGTTGAAATTCCAACGCTTTGTCATATGGATATGCACGAATTTGGTGTAGTGAATCAAAACGCCAACTGCCGAGTATGTGTGGTTGAAGACAAGAAATCAGGCAGACTCGTTCCTTCATGTGCCCAAAAGGTCTATGACGGCATGGAAGTTGATACGGATAGCATCAAGGCCGTCATGGGACGCAGAAGCAGTCTTGAACTTCTTTTATCAAATCATCCTCAGGATTGTCTTACGTGCGTGAAGAATCTCGACTGTGAACTTCAAAAGCTCGCAGATGATATGAACATCCGCAAGATTCACTACGAGGGGGAGAAGATGGATCATCCAATCGACATCTCCTCAGGCGCCATTATCAAAGACCCCAACAAATGCATCATGTGCAGACGGTGCATCACAATGTGTGATGAAGTACAAACCGTCGGGGTCCTTTCACCCCTCGAAAGAGGGTTTGACGTGGTCACCTCTACTGCGTTTTATCTTGACCTCAATCAGACGAGCTGTACCTACTGCGGACAATGTGTTTCGGTGTGCCCTACAGGGGCCCTAGCAGAAGTGGATGCCACCCCGAAAGTATGGCGAACTCTCAACAACCCCAACCGTCACACAGTCGTTCAGATTGCGCCGGCTGTACGCGTGGCACTGGGTGAGGAGTTCGGGATGGAACCTGGAGAAATATCCACAGGTAAAATCATACGAGCCCTTAGAAGACTTGGCTTTGATACGGTTTTCGATACGAATTTCGGGGCAGACCTCACCATAGTCGAAGAGGCCCATGAATTGATCGACCGTATCGAGAAAGGTGGAAGACTTCCCATGCTGACGTCTTGTTGTCCTGCCTGGGTTCAATTCATCGAACATCAATTCCCTGATTTGCTGGATGTGCCATCTTCCTGCAAATCGCCGCAATCGATGGTAGGCACGCTTACCAAGACCTACTATGCAAACAAGACAGGCATCGATCCCACTAAAATCAGAAACATCGCCGTTATGCCTTGCATAGCCAAAAAGGCCGAGGCCGCACGAGAAGAGTTAAGAGACAATGGCATGAAGAACGTTGACCATGTCATTACGACCCGAGAACTCGCGAGAATGATCAAGGAAGCGTCCATTGATTTCACAAGACTCGAAGAGGATACGTTTGACAATCTGCTTGGTGAATCCACAGGGGCCTCAAGCATCTTCGGCGCCACGGGTGGGGTTATCGAAGCAGCTACGAGGACTGCCTATGAAATGATTACAGGCAAGGAGTTAGTCAATGTTGATTTTAAAGAAATGCGAGGAATGAAAGGTATCAGGAAAGCCTCTATTGATCTGGGTGAGCGGACATTGAATATCGGCATCGCCCACGAACTCGGCAATGCACGTAAACTTCTTGAAAGCATTCAAAAAGGTGAAAGTGATTTCGATGCGATTGAAATCATGGCCTGCCCCGGAGGCTGTGTGGGTGGAGGCGGACAGCCTTATCACCACGGAGACTTCTCCATTGTTGAGAAAAGGCGACAAGCACTTTACAACCTTGACACATCCATGAAGCGCCGTAAAAGTCATGAAAACCGTATGGTACAGAAACTGTATAAAGACTTTTTGGATAGTCCGGGTAGTGATAAAGCGCATCATTTATTACACACTTCTTATAGTTCCAAAGAACGAATCTAATGAAAAAGGATCCCGCGGGATCCTTTTTTTTGCCTTATACTGAAAAAGTTAATCTTTGTTTGAATCATCGTTATTTTTATAATACGCCTCTTTCAATGGTTTAATCATCGGTTCATATGCTTGAAGGGCGTCCTTACCACGACTTGTGATTTCATAGACGCCTCGGCTGACACGGTTGAACCAGCCGTAATGGTTTTTCTGCAGGATATCAACGACCTTCTTGCGATTGGTGTAGTCTCTTAATGCCTTGGTGCTTCTTGGCTCATTCTTCATATAATCAAGTGCCAGCAAGGCGAGTTCTCTGTAAGCGGTCATGATTTTGGTTTTGTGAGACCCTCCGATATTGGTGTCGGTAGTCCTTGCATGGAACTCTTTCAGTAAAGCCTGCTTTTTCTTCTTTCTATTTCTTACGGTATAGGCAGTAGGATCAAGCCAGAAATTGAGTGTATTGTATTTGGTGTCCACAAGAATAAGTCCCAGTTGCAGATGCTTTAATATCAGACACTTGTCTTTGAAAGTTCGTGATTTCAATACCTTGTCTGTGGGTTTTGGAATGCTCAGATACACCAAGTCACCCATGGGGTTCCTTCTGATGCCTTGTGCAATAAGCAAAGTGTTGAACGACGTCTTCATTTCTATGAGAACGACTGAATTATTTTTGATTGCCATGAGGTCCACATCATTGACCTCACCTTTGACGGTAAAGCCTTTGTTCTCAAAATACTTTTTTAAGATAGGGTACATGTCTTTTTCCATCATTATCAGCTCCAGCTATGAATAGTATACCGTATTTGAGCCGATGAAGATAGTGAGTATAAACTTGGTAATACCATGGTTATAGAGCGTTGGATGAGAAAAAAACACTTTGAGAGGCTTAAAACTGTACGCCCTCAAAGTGTTTTTAATATTGGAAATGTTCATGAAACCTAGGCTTCTTCGAAACCCTGTTCTTTTGAAAGCCTTGTTGCTACGACGGTTAAAATCACGCCATAAATGATTTTGGAAGAGATATCGGCGATGGTATAGATAGCTTGTTGCAAGACGAGTGCCATACCAAGCAGATCTGCATTGTTGGCTGCGATTACCGGGACAATGTACGCGATGGGATAGATGCTCCATGCTACATAGAATAGCGGTAATATGACGGCGAAAAGCGGTTGTGCGGATGAGCCTTTCATGTTGTTTTTGCCTTCTTTGATGACCTGAGTGATTTTCATCAATACCACTACATAGAATGCCGTAGAGATAAGCCCCCAGATAATCCACCATAGGATGTTTTCGGTGTCTCTACCCGGTTCAAAGAACTGCCCTATGTAACCGGTGATGATCATCAGGGTACCCGAAGTTGCAAAGGCCACGAAATATTTCTTGAAGGCCAAACCGGTAATACCTGCGACGAACAGAATCTGAATCAGCAACATAGGCACATCGATGAGCCAGTTCAAGTAGCGGAATCCATTGCTGAATAGTGCGTTTGTAGCCTCGTAACCATCACGGGCCGCATTTAATACGAACGCATCCTGCCAGCTTTGTTGTTGCATGAATAGTAGGATTGCTGCAGAGACCATAACCACCACACTGAGTACATTTGAAGGGCGGTATTTGGGTGCACTGTTGTTCTTCGTTAGAATAAAGAAAAACAATGAAGCCGCCATCGCTGCGTAACCCAAAGTCAAAACGTGTGAAACGAATTCAAACTGCCAAACTTCTAAACTGATGTTAGCCAAAATAATGTCCCCCTTATTATTTATACTTATTGTAATTAGATAATACTACGGACGATTAAAGCTATCAACTGAAACACTATATTAATTTGAAGTTCAAATGATACAGTATGAAAGTATAATTGACGATTTAGACATTCTGGTTAAGGAATCCCTTAATATTTTATAAATAAAGAGATACCTTGACAGATTAGGTATGTTCTCCTATACTATACCTAAACAAACTAGGCATATGACGGAGGGACTCATGGAAGATAAAATCAGAAAGTATGTAGAGTACCATTTCAGATTCAAAAAGGGCAAGGAAAAAGATGAACTGGTGGAAGAGGTTTATACCAACTTGCTTGATCGGTTCAATGCACTAAAGGAAGACTACGGAGATGAAGAAAAAGCGTACCGTGAAACCATAGCGCGTATGGGGGATTTTTCAAAGATCGAAGCGGATGACAATCCTGAATATTCACTTTTACCAAGGGTGTATGATGTGGGGTTGATTGTGGCTTTGGCTTTGAGTGTATTCGGACTGGTAGCTATATTTCTTCATTCCAGTCTGGCATTCATACTCACGGTTGTCTCCATTGTCATTTTTGTGGCTAGTGCCTACTATATTTATCACAAGGCGCAGTATGAGAAAAATGTGAATGGGGATATAGATACATTTCATCTATACCTCGATAAGAGCTTTTCGTATTTAAAAACAGTGTTTATTTTTTGGGCCTTGACGTTTACGATATTACTCGGTCTGCTTTTTGCTGGTATATTCACGTTTATGAGTGGTGTGAATAATGCAATGGAAGCATTTAGCTCCCCAGGACAACTCGTGCTCGCTTATCTTTTGAGTTTTTTGGTGGCGGCAGCACTTATCGGCGGACTCTTTTATCTGATTTATACGAAAATTATGGAACATTACCGGTATATCAGTGGAAAAAGTCATCTTGAAGGCAGTTTTCAAAAGGGCTTGGGTATGCTTCGTTTACAAAGAAATACTGTTGATCTTTCGAAGGCCATCAAGCTCTTTGTGCCCTGGTTCATGCTATTAATTGTAGTTATCAGCTTGATGGCGCCCATGATGATTAGGATTGGATCTATTAGATTGGTTGCTGAAGGGCCGGCCTTAACAATGATGTTTGAGCTTATTCAACCAAGGTATTTCTTCTCTGGTGGACTTTTGCTAATAGCCTATGCATTCACACTTTATTCCATTATCAATTCCATAAGACATGAAGGCCAGAAATTATTCTTGGTTCTGATAAGTATGTTAGGCACCTCAGCTGCTTTTATTATCGTAGATAAAATAGTGGATATTGTGTCTGATACCAGACGGCTGACGTATCCCTCGCAACCGGATTCATTGAACATTCTTATCATAGGGAGTATTATTACAGCAGCATACTTGATATTTCTGAGAATCAAAGGATTCAGCTCAAGGAAGACTGAATGATATGGAACTTACTGGTGATCTTTTAAGAGGGCATACGGATATGATTTTACTTGGCATTCTTAGCCGTCAGGATTCTTATGGGTATGAAATCAACAAGAAGATTGAAGTGGTTTCAAGTGGTGCATTCGTATTGACAGAAGCCACCCTTTATACATCTTTCAAACGCTTGGAGAAAAAAGGCCTTGTATCATCTTATTGGAAAAGTTCCGATACAGGTAAAAGAAGAAAGTACTACTCCATTACCCCATTGGGCAGGACTACCTTGGAGTCACTCGAAATAAGCTGGGTTGAAGCCAAACAAATCATCGATGCATTCATCTGATGTTGATTAAGTCCATCCTTAGAAAGTTTCATTGGAATTCATGCCTGGTTAAACACGAAGGTCTTGATAATTGATTATTCACATCAAGTGCCTGGGACACCTCCAACATTTTGAGATTTTATTTTATAAATAAGCCGTGCTGTAATACCTCTGTAATTATTAAAAAAAGGGGGACATGGATTGTGTATATCATTAGACGCCTACGTAGAAAATTCAAACGTTTTGTAAGGAAAAAACTCTACAAAAAAGCGGAAAAAGCGATGAAATCACATGAATCTGACACCCAAAATTCGCCGCAACCAAAAGAGTCCGACACCGCCAAATCGAGTGATGACACCCACCGGAAACACGCCAAAAAAAGCGACTGAAAGTTTCAATACATCCAATGTTTTATTGATGACCAGGGTATTGGTTGCAAAGAGCTGTAAAGATATTGGAAGTTGTTTATATCATTTTACAGCTCTTTTCTTGCCTTATTTAAGTAAATTCTATGACGCTGTTGAATCAAGGTGGAGCAGCTTGTTTATCATTGATAAATTTTTCAATACTATGAGTGGGGGGATGGTACTGTGTTTTCAAAAATACTGCTTGGGCTAATTTTCGCGTTCTTCGCCTTTGAGCACTACAAAGGACGCGAATGGATCATCAGCAATAAAATCAAAAACAGATGGACATATAATAAGCGAATCAACTACCAGAAGACACTTGTTCTCCCTTACGCATTGCTTGGGTGTCTTTTCATAGTCATGGGGATTGTAGAATACTTGAGCATTTTGAGTGTAACTGATTTTCTCTTGCTTTATATTGGGTTGGCATCTGTTATTCTCATTTATAGTGCCTTCAAGGTAATACCGTTTTTCAAAGATTGATTAGTAGGGGGCTACTCAACCAATCCCATGGTTCAATTCAAGCGAATGCTTTGTTTGAATTTAGAAATAATAAGTGATAAAATTTAAGTAGATAACAATTTGATGCGTCTAACGCACATACACCCTCGAATACAGCCTATAATGGATGTGTATTCGATTTTTGTTTTAAAGAGTGTATTATATAAATTTGGAGGTCGGAAACATGAAAAAGATTTTTACAGCCATCGCCACAATGCTTTTGGCACTGACACTCGTAGCTTGTGATCCAAGCACCGAGGAAGGTTTTGTAGACATTACGTTGCAAAGTGATGTCACAGAAGCGCAGTTGTCACAAAATCCATCCAATGTGACTGAAGGCATGGATGTGACTGTGACCGCCAGTGAAGTGGATGGGTATGCATTTTCCGCCTGGGTAAATACGGAAAACGGCACTGAACTTTCAACTGAAAGGACGTATACTTTCAATGTTGAAGAACCATTGACGCTTGAGGCGGTCTATGAAGAAGCTCAAAACGAAGAGCCCTCACTCAGCCTTTCAAGCAATGTGTCGGGTGAAAGCTGGACAGTATCAGATCAAGGGCCCTATGAAAATGGGGATGAAGTGCTTGTTGAAGCTGATGAAAAAGATACGTTCACCTTTGTTCATTGGATAGACAAGGCGTCTGAGACGGTTGTCAGTGAAGAGAGAAGCTTTACTTACACAATCGATGGAGACACGACCCTTGAGGCCGTGTACGAAGACACTCTTGAACCGAGCGAACGTACAGCGCAAACCGTAGTCGACGAAGCTACGAGTGATACGGCGTATCTTGATACACTGATGAGTGACTTCAATACGGATGAGGGAATGGCTATGAGTATGCACATGGCCTTCGAACAAAAAGACCCAGACACCAGTGAAACTGTTGTGTATGACATGCAGGTTGATTTGAGCACTACCACCAGCGATGAAAGTACACTTACCAAGCTGAATATGTCCATGGAAACACCTGACATGCCACAAAGCCCATTGAACATGACGGTGTTCATGGAAGAAAATGCGCAGTCCACGACGATTACTATGGATGCACAGATGCTGCTTGACATGATTCAAGACCAGGAAGAAGGCATTGATTTAAGAACGCTTCTGGACTTGAACAGCGATTACATCCATTATACGATTCCCCATGATTTGGAGGGAACTGATCAGGAAGTTATCCTCGATCAGTTGATGGATGAACTGTACATTGAATTGTATGGACCCGATTATAATGAAGAAGATCTTCCTGATTTGGATCAGGCGAGTTTGAATACGCTTTTTGAAAACATGCGCGACATGATGACGTTCATGAGCTTTGCCCATCTATCAGAATATGATGATGTTGAACTCACGATGGACCGTGAAGGCGCAATAGCCAAAGGCACCCTTTCCATGGGTGGTGATGCACTTGAAGCTTTCGCAAGAGACTTGTTTGAAGAAGTCTATACTACTTTGGAATTGCTGGATGAAAACGATGAACTCACGCCTTATTCAGACTACATTACTTCACAGGAATACACTATGGCCATGGGAATCATTGGGGTCATTCCGGATATCAACATCTTTTTGGATTACGATGCTGAAAATGAAATCATGAACATCGATGTGGATGTTTACACGCTCTTGAATTTCTTCATGGAAGGCACAAGCGGATTTGAAAATGTGTCTGATATTACCATGGAGATGGCCATGGATAAAGGTGTCACCATTGATGATAGTATAACGGAGTCTGAAAGCCTTGAAAGCATCGTTGAAGAATTCGTGCAAATCATGACGGTCGTTGACTCAAAGGCTTACTTTGGAGCGGTTGCAAGTGATGGAGAGATTCCACTCGGTACCCACACCCTTGAAGAACTGGAAAGTATGGGACACGCTTTTGACATTCCGTATATCGATAAGACAAAGAGCACTTTGGAACTCGTTGAAGAGGATTCCACCAGTTCACCAACCTACCTCATTAGACTTTATTATACTCATAGTGGTGAACCGGTATTCGTCAATACACCAATCTCTCTGAGCGCTATTGACACGGTTCTTGAAAACGAACCGACCACAAGAGAAGACGTCCTCGATATACTTGCGCTTGTGGACGATGAACATTTTGAACTCTATTCCGTAATGGGCAGCATGATTGATCAGTTAATGGAAGAAGCGGTCGTTGAGGAACCCGATGTGCCACTTCCAGAAAGCGACCTGGTCACAGCCAGCGAACCTGATTTCTTTACCCGATATACAGGCTCGATATTGACTGATTTCAACACGCCTGATGATACAACGGACTTGTATTTTTACGCAGTGGACGCAACCCCTGAAGATGTAAAAACATTCTATTCGGATTATTACACATCCGCTGATGAATGGAGTGTAGCCCAGGAAGAACAAACCAGCGATGGGTACACGCTGAATTATTATAGTGAAACAGTTGGGTACAGTTTACAAATCAATATTTCAAACACCAGTGACTATGATTCAGGTATTCAATACAGCGTGTATGTGATTGATATGTACACGGTTTAGCATTCAATGTTTTATAACCCCTGAAGCGCTCCTTAGCTTCAGGGGTTTTTATATGGCTGCTTCTTTTCGGGATGATTTTATATATAAACCCCATGATTCCATTTGTGCACTGTGTTAATATTACTTTATAGGCCGCACGTAATAAAAAAGAACCAACCTTTTGGAGTGAGCCAAATGGAAAAAACGGATGAAAAGGATTTGAGATCATGAACGATTCATTATTCAAACAGCTGCTTCATATAAAGTCTCGGGGCTATGTATTCAAGGACTTGAACAAAAGAGCTTTGGTGGATGCAACGCTTGAAGCCATTGGTCACAAAGACAGTAAGAAGCGCGACGATTTGATTTATCCGGTCTTGGGACATTTGTTAAAGGATGGGCATCTAAGTGAAAATCATTTGAAAGATATATTGTATGTGTTGCTGGATTCAAACCATTTGATGTATGATTTGGATAATGTCCATGCTTACAGTGTATTGACCAGAAGTTTTTCTGCTTTGCAGATTGGCGTGGTATTGGAAGTCCACCTCCAGCAGCAGCTTATTGAGAGACCAGCCATTGAATATGCTTTTGATACTTTTCTTGATTACTTTGAAAAAGAACAGGTGTTTGACGGCTACAATAAGGAAGTTGGTTGGATGCATTCGATTGCACATAGTGCAGATGTATTCAAAGAGTTTATGCAGATTCCATGGTTGGGTGAAACTAAAATCAAGCTAATATTTGAAGCCATTGGTCAAAAAATGAAACAAAGCACCCACTGTTTCATTTTCAACGAAGATGAACGGATGGCAGTAGCGCTTAAAAGCGGAATTGAAAGACATATACTCTCTGAAAATTATCTGAAGGAATGGATCGACAAAGTTGCTACTTATGACAAGCCATCTACCTTACCTGAACAGATCTATCTTGAGAACAATGTCAAAAACTTCTTGAGATCATTATATTTTAGATTGGTTGGATGCGAGCATTATAAGGC
>JAGYML010000050.1 GCA_018400615.1 bacterium
GTGAGTTTGTCCTCTTTTTATTTTTCCAATATTATTTTACACTACCTTTCATAGTAAATGTTTGTTGTATATCTTATTTTGTGATAATATTTAATATGATTGCTCTTGAGAAAAAAGCAACACACAATATTTTAGGGTAAAACTCCTTTGGAAATAGAGTAAAACTCCGTAATAAAGACACACAAAAAATATACCAAGTTGCTTCATACCAATTTAATGGCTTTGTTAGAGCGTTTTAGCCGTTTTAGAGTGAAGTGACTTTTTTATTATAATTGGGTAAAATTGATGATTTTCATTAGTTTTACTCTTTTTTTATACTTAAAATCAGAAAAAATAGTGGTTTTTTGTGGACCGGATTTGGGATCGTGAATTTGCATGGACCCTATCGGATTAATACTTTTCGAATAAAAGTAAGTGATTGTTTGAAACTGCTTGATTTGAATGATATTAAGATAATTATTGATAAAAGCTAAAATATTATAGTTTATTTGTTAATAATTATCATAAAATACTTCAGGTTCTCTTTATTTTCTTTCTTTGATTGAAACCACCCGTTTCAGCCCCACATGAATTATGGTATAATTAAATGACATGATTTCACGAGGAGGTCCACCATGAAAAAACTATTTTCAATTATTCTTATAGCCATAATACTCTTGATTGTGGCAGGCTGTGAAGATGAACCCAACCCAGTCGATGTCACTTTGAGCAGCACACTGGAAAGCGCAACCCTGTCGTATACTCCAAATACACCTGTAGAAGGTGATGAAGTCACCATACAGGCCAGTGAATCACAAACACACCGTTTCTTGCACTGGATTGATATGGAAACGGATGAACCAGTTGCCAAGACGATTTCCTTCAGTTTCACAATTGAAGACGACATAGAATACGAAGCGGTCTATGAACCATTGGATTCAGTGAATCTTACCCTGGAATCCCCTTTGGAAGGGGCTCAGCTATCCGCGTCACAATCGTCCTTATTAGAAGGCGATGAAGTTACAATAGAAGCTTCTTCGGTGGATGGGTACACATTTTCTCATTGGGCGCGCAATGGAGTGGAAGTGTCTGCTGCTCGAGCCTTCGTGCTGACTGTCAATGAAGACATGACACTGACCGCCATTTACAACAAAGAGGCACCCGATACCGTCACAATCGACCTGACATCCGAAACAGAAAATGCGCGGATTTCCCTGACGCCCAATGATGGCGTTTTTAATGGAGATGACGTCACGATTGAAGCGGATGATACTGACATGCATGAATTTTCTCATTGGCTGGATGTGGAGAAAAACGAGGTATTGACCTATTCTTCTTCCTATACATTTGAAGCCAGTGACGATGTGCGCTATGAAGCCGTTTATCAGAAAAAACCTTTACAGGTCAGAACCTTGCAGTTCGAGAACCTTGCAAATGAGTACGATGTAAACAATTCAAGCATCAACGTCTATTACTACGAAGATGGCGTGCCTTATGTCAACGTCGAAAGCTTCCTTTCCATGGTGGACGGCGCGATTTTGAAAGATGAACTTGAAGTGACAAAATCCCACGATTCACTCGCACTTGAATACGGTGCGACTTCAACCGATGGGTTGGAAGACTCCAGAGAAACAAACATGGCCACGATGTTCATCGATACGGTCAGTGACCGTGTAGTGGTCAATGATTTTGACTTTTTCAACGGACTCTCAGCCGATACGAAAACGAATTATAGTGAAAATCTAGAAATGGTGGATTTTACGGAAAGCGATAGGGACGAAATCGTAATTGATCTGGGTGATTACGGATTTGATGTCATCACATTCAAAAACGAAACAAGAATGCAGTTGCATCTTGCGAATCTCTTTTTCTCCGGTAGCATGTTTGATACTTATTACAATGGCGATAAGATTTATGGAATCGATACCTACCAATTCATGGAAAATGATTCGGAGCTTGAAGAAACCCTGAATGATTCGTCTTTGAATAATACCCCAATTCCTCAACCCCTTAAAGTGGCTACTGATGGCTTTATCGAACTGCTTTTCGATTATTTTTACGGTTTGAAGGAAGTCAAAGGGGTTCAATCCTATATCAACGCATTCGAAGGGTATGAAAATGATTTGCTGGGTTCCAATTACGATCATTACAGAGCTACCTGGGATATTCCCTTCGCTCAGGATGATTTGCATACTGCCACGTTATTAAGCGGCTTTTATGAAGACGATTTGGAATTCACCTACTCCCCTTCGAGATACGGCCCCAGATCCAAAAGCTATTATACTTTGCTCAATGAACCCGAATCCAGAATGTACTGTTCCAGCAATGAAGGGGTTCAGTTCATGGATAACGATAGAATAGCCAAATTTGGAATCAACACCTTTGATGATACGACACTGGATCACATGGCTGAACAGATGGCCTCAATCGATGCCAAGGGTACTGTGGAAGACGTTGTGCTCGACCTTTCTTGCAATAACGGTGGATCGCTGGGTATCATGATACAGACGTTAGGATACTTGAGTGATGACCTCATTGAATTTCATCACAAGAACATTACAGACAACTCCACTTCAACCACCACCTATCAAGTCGACATCGACGCCCAGGATTATGAATGGACACTGCTGTCTTCAAAAATGAGTTACAGCGCAGCAAATGCCATGCTGTCCATTGCCAAGGATATGAACGTCGCCACTATCATAGGCGAGGATTCCACAGGGGGCGCGTCATCCATCAAAGCAGGCTTCCTCCCAAGTGGAAGCGGGCTGGTCCTGAGCAGTCCCGGTGTCATCACGAATGACCGATTCCACAGTATTGAATATGGCATCTCTCCCGATATTTTCATGCCATTTTCAAGTTTTGATAACGAAGACGACATAATCGACATCCTCAACTGAGTAAACCCTTAAACAATAAAACGCCTCCCGATTAACCATGCTTCAAATCGGAAGGCGTTTTTTTTATTTTATAGGCGACGTTATTCTGGTTCGGTAAGGTAGGGATTGTCCACTGAGAACGAATCATAGGTTTCGCTTTGAAGTTCCAATTCACTTAAAGCGAGGTCGCGTATGTAATACTCTGTCTCTTCAATGTTTTCACCCTCAAGGAAGGGGGCATAATCCTGATCGAACACGAAATCATTGGTCGCGATTTTGTAAAGCGTATCGGGTTCGAAGGTCTCGATATCCGTATGATAAACATTGTATTCCATCTGGTCCACTACTTCACTGCCGCTGAGGTGAACAGTCTTGATCTGGTTTTCAAAAGGCCAGACATCGTAGAGGTTGCCTAGGGTGATGGCCCCGGCTGAGAGGCTGTTTCTCGTACCCCCACCATTCTGATAACCGATAGCCGAATCAGTGGCGTGGGCCATGAGGCCGGCAATCCAGGTACTGAGTTCACTTCTGGAAAGGTCGTTAGGCGCGTCTATGATGGGTTCACTGAAGATGGCATCGGTTTGTGAGCGGTATTCATCTATGAGTGTCATGACTTCAGGGTGGGGGTCTTTCAACAAAAGAGAATCCCGGTCATCAAGTGTCTTTGCACTGACGCCTGAAAGTCCGTATTCATCCCATGTGAACAACACTCTGCCAACGTGTGAACCATAGCCGCCTGCTTGCAACACCGCGGTGTTGTTTTCAGTGTAGGCATAATTTTCGTGATAATGGGCATTGAAAATCGCATCAATTTTGGCATCATTTTCAAGTGACAATGCATAGTCGTTGATAGTGCCCGGATCATGCGTAAGCAAGAATACAAGGTCCGCGCCTTCATCCTGTCTCAAGGTTTCTGCATGCTCCTTGATGATTGGCTCAGGATCAACGAACGTATACCCTTCCACCGCTGAGGGTGAAATACTGCTTTCAAGGCCATAGCCGATGGTTCCGATAATGCCAATGGTACGGCCGCCTTTTTCCATGACGGTATAGGGATCGATGTTTTGGGGAATCTCCCCGGTTTCATCGTCTATGATGTTGGCACCAAGCAGTTCAAAATCCGCAATGCCGTCTTCCTTGAAATAATCGGTGACCGTGGAAAGACCCCAGTCGAATTCATGGTTGCCCACCACCATGGCATCATAGCCGATCATGTTCATAATCTCGATCATTGATTCTCCTTCGTAATAATTGGATAGCGCACTTCCTTGAAGTGCGTCTCCCCCATCCAGAATCAAAGTGGTTTCCAAGGATTCAGTCTTGCTTGTGAGCATTAGATTTCCCATGCGGCCAAGGCCTAGTGAATCATCATCTTCAAGGATGGCGCCATGAATATCATTCGTATAATAAACATCCAGGGTGTCTTCTGTCTCATTGGTAGGATCATCTGTTGATTGTGTACAGGCTCCCAGGGCAAAGGTAAGTAAAAGTGTCAGTGTAAAAAGTAATTTTTTCATGAAGGCAGTCCTTTCTTTTTTGGGTTAGCATTAAATTATAACGCACTCACCCTAAAAATAAAAGGAAAAGATTTCCATGAAAAAAACGACTCATCCGAGCCGCTTTGTATTTAACGTTTGAACAGTTTGGCGATTTCTCCACCGAGTACCGGTAAAATACCGAGGACGACCGCAATCATCAGTCTCATTGGAGTAAGTGTCACATCAGTTTGAAACAAAGTGTTGATGCCAGGGATGAAGAGTACGATGGCCAAAAGCCCTAACCCCACTGCAAATGATATGTTTACCCATTTGTTGGAAAAAGGGTTCATGGTAAAGACACTTCTTTTTTCACTGCGTGCGGAGAAGGTTCTCAGAAGTTCTCCGATAATCAGGGTAATGAACGCAAAGGTGGTTCCCAGTGCGGCGCCTTCGGAGAATGACAGTCCGATTCTGTAAGATGCGAGCACCGCTGTAGCCAAAAACACACTCTGAAAAGCAATCGTGATGGCCATGAAGCGGTCAATGATAGACGCATCCTTATCAATCGGTGGCTGGTTCATCACATCCTGTTCTTTCTTTTCAAGGCCCAGTGCGAAGGCTGGAAGCGTATCGGTTACGAGGTTGACCCAAAGAATCTGAAGCGGTAAAAGCGGGCTCCCCCAGCCCAGAAGAATCGCCACGAATATCAAAAGCACTTCACCGATGTTGCAAGAAATCAAATAGGCGACGAACTTACGGATATTCTGATAGATCACCCGCCCGGATTCAACCGCTTTCACGATGGTGGTAAAGTTGTCATCGGTAAGGACCATGTCAGCCGCTTCTTTGCTGACGTCTGTGCCCACTTTACCCATCGCGACACCAATATCGGCCTGTTTAAGCGCTGGGGCATCGTTGACACCATCGCCTGTCATACTCGATATTTCACCGTTTTGCTGCAGGGCCCTCACGATTCTCACTTTGTGCGTGGGCGACACGCGGGCATAGACGTTGGTGGTTTTTGCGCTTTTTGCAAGTTCAGCGTCATTCATCGCTTCTATCTCACGGCCATCCACGGCTTCATCGTTGTCACTGATATGAAGATCACGCGCGATTGCGGAGGCGGTGAGTTTGTGATCCCCCGTAATCATCACAACGCGAATACCCGCATTCTTACACACTTTGATGGATGCCTTGACTTCTTCTCTGGGAGGATCAATCATGCCCGAAAGGCCCATAAAGGTAAGCCCATCCTCTTTATTATCAGTCTCGCTTTCAAGTGTTTTCATTCCATAGGCGAGTACCCGCAAAGCCTTGTTCGCCATGGCCTCGTTAGCCTTGGCCATGGCTTGTCTGTCTTCTTCGGTGATGGGTCTGATGGCCCCTTTGATATGAATATATGTGCAGCGTTCAATCAAAACGTCTGGAGCCCCTTTGATGAGCATTTTGGTGCCCCCGTCCATACGGTTGAGGGTACTCATCATTTTTCTTTCACTGTCAAAGGGGTTTTCCTCGAGACGTTCATGGGTGTTTCTAAGCTTCGTGACAGAGCCCTCAAAGCGTTCATAAAGATCAAGCAATGCAGTTTCCGTAGGGTCCCCCAGGTAGGTGTCCCCATCCTTGCTTGCGTCGTTGGCCAGGGTTCCGATTTCACTTAACGCGTTGATCTCTTTTTTATGTGGGGAGAGGTCATCATCTTCCAAGTCGAGAAGTGTGTGATTGACATAAAGGGTCGTGACTCGCATTTTGTTTTCAGTAAGCGTTCCTGTCTTGTCAGTGGAGATGACAGTGACACTGCCCAGTGTCTCGACTGCAGACAAACTTTTCACTATGGCGTTTTGGGAGGCCATACGGCGCATGCCAAGTGCGAGAATCACCGTGATGACGGCTGGAAGGCCTTCAGGAATGGCGGCAACCGCGAGTGACACACTGATCATGAAAATTTCCAGCCACTCCATATCCCTTAACAGGCCGACTCCGAATATGATGACGACCACAGCGACACTGATGGATCCAAGCACTTTACCAAGCCGGCCCACCCTTTTTTGCAAGGGGGTCTCAGTATCTTCGACATCGCTTAGGAGGGACGCGATTGCACCGAGTTCAGTATCCATGCCTACGCCAGTGACGATACCTGATGCTCTGCCATAGGTGACCAGGGTGCCACTGTAGGCCATGTTGGAGCGTTCTGAGAGAATCGAGGCATCATCGTGAAGTGTGGCGGCGTCTTTGTCGACTGGCACGCTTTCACCTGTCAATGTCGATTCATCTATTTTAAGCGTATGACTGTCTATAAGCCGCAAATCCGCTGGGATGAAATCCCCTGCTTCAAGGACCACTATATCCCCTACAACCACGTCTTCACGAGCTATTTCAATGGTTTTTCCATTTCTCAGCACCTTGGCTTGCGGCGCACTCACAGCCTGCAGTGCTTCCACGGCATTTTCGGCTTTCCTTGTCTGAATGACACTGAGGGTGATGTTGAAAAGCACCACTGCAAGAATAAAGAGTCCGTCTCTCAGATGGCCACTTGCAAACATACTCACGAACGCGGCAATGACGAGAAGAATGTTCATGAATTCACGGGCTTCATCCGTGATGAGTCTGAAAAGACTCGTGCCTTTTTCTTCCCTTAAGACATTGTCTCCGTACTGTTCTTTGGACTGGCTCACCTGTTCATCGCTCAAGCCTTTTTCCTTGGGCACGTCATAGGCTTTCATGACATCTTTTGCACTTTGAGTATGTGGGTGCATGGTCTCATCTCCAAGTCTTTGGGTGTTACTTTCATTGTAATGCAAAGCAAGGATTTTGCATAGAAAAAAAGAAGTTCAATTGAACTTCTTTTGTGTTTATAAATCAATATCCAATGACACTGGGCAGTGATCACTTCCGTGAATGGTGTCATGAATGTGGCTGTCTTTGACTTTGTCCATGAGGCGTTTGGATACGACAAAGTAGTCAATCCGCCAGCCCGCATTTCTTTTGCGTGCCCCAAATCGGTAAGTCCACCATGAGTATTTGACGGTATCAGGATACAGAGTACGAAAAGTATCCACAAAACCTTCATCAAGGAGTTCTGTGAACTTTTCCCTCTCCTCATCGGAGAAGCCTGCGTTCTTACGGTTGTTGGAAGGGTTTTTAAGATCGATTCGCTCATGTGCAACATTGAGATCCCCACACATTACCACGGGTTTTTCCTTGTCAAGACGTTTCAGATAAGCTTTGAAATCCTTTTCGAATTTCATACGGTAATCGAGGCGCGCAAGGGCTTCTTGTGAATTCGGAGTGTAAACAGTGACGAAGTAAAAAGCGTCAAACTCGAGTGTAATGAGGCGCCCCTCATCATTGTAAAGTCCATCAATGCCATAGGTGACGTTGAGTGGTTTCACACGTGTATAGACAAGGGTGCCACTGTAGCCTTTCTTGTGTGCACTGTTCCAGTATTCACTGTAGCCTTCAAAAGAGAAGTCCTTCTGGTCTTCTTGCATCTTGGTTTCCTGTATGGCGAATATATCTGCGTCCATGAACTCGAACACCTCATCGAATCCTTTTTTTCTTGCGGCTCTCAG
>JAGYML010000051.1 GCA_018400615.1 bacterium
AAGATATCAGATATCTGTTCATGCCCGTTTCAAGCAAACCCTTATTGACAAACCCCTGCGTCAACTCATCAAAGCCTGACTCCCCTTTTTCCATAAGGGTCCTCTCAAGCATCTTCTCACAGGTTTTTATTAAATCCAAATAATCATTGTACGCTTCACTGTAGACTGTTTCAAGCGCCTTCATCAATTCCTTGAATTCTCTTAAGTGATTGAGCGGATTTTCAAGCATCATGAGCAGATTGAAACGGTAACGCTCTTCCGTGGATAGATGTTTGATGAATGCTATTTCCTTGCTACGATCATTCACAAGTGCCTCAGCCTCTTTCAAAAGAGACGCATCTTGTTGATTCTGAATTTCTTTGTCTGCCGCAACCAGACTTTTGATGAGCATGGTTTTCAATGATGCCCTATCAAATGTTTCCAGATATTCAAGATAGGTTTCAAGTGTCTCAAATCCGAAAAACGGAACGGCCTTGATAAGGAGTTGAAAAAAGTCGAAATCGCTCATGAACTCATCCGCATAAAACTGTCTGATGGTTGTTTCATAGGGAGTCAGTTTGCTTTGCAGACTTTCTATGAATGCTACATGATCTCGGTTTGTAAAATTCTTGATGTCTTCTTTGGAAACCCCGTAAGTAGATGAGGTTTCACTGTCGGGTTTGATGAATACGACTCTTGGGAGCTGCAATCTGTCATAAATGATGCTTTCATTTTTATGGTATTTAAACTGCATGGACTGCGCCTTCTTTCTTATTTTCGGTTTCTTCAGGCTCTATGAGGGTACTGGCCATCAAAAGCCTTTTTCTAAAGAGCATGATGCTGATAAGTAAAATGGATCCGGCGATGCCTATTACAAACATGGCATCGAGGACATCGAACATGAACCCAAACGCCATTTGACCAATAGGAATCATAATTGTCACAAGCAAATTGAGCACGGTCGAAGTTCTTCCCATCATATGCACCGGCACAATTTGGGCAAAGAGGGTTTCGATGGTGATATTCACAATGCTGATGGAAAGCCCTATGAAAAACGATAGAACCATGAGTAACGTAAACGGAATCACGGTGCCTTTGAATAGATTGAATGATGCCATGAAAGGCACAAGCGCAATGGCGAACACAAGCACGCTTACCACCATGAACGAAGCAACGCTTACTTTCGGAATATCAAATTTCTTGATATAGCCCGTGACGAGGATCGGAGCGCTGATCATCGATACGGCCATGACAGTCTGGAAAAGACCGTATTGAACTTCACTGCCTTTCAGTACATCTATAATTATAACAAGATATCCCACCGCAAACAAAGGTCCAATAACAAAATTTACAATCGTGCCAAGACTGATGATGGTCGCAATGAACTTATTGTCTTTTACCACTTTGAGACCTTCCTTCAAATCAATGAAGAAATTCTTGACATTGAGTTTCTCCGGACGCTTGTGAAGGGGAGGCACATGAATGAAAAGCTCAAACACGGCACTGACAAGAAAACTCATCGCATTGAACAAAAGAACAACGAATAAACCTGCAAACCCAAAAAGTGCGGCCCCTATCATGGGGGAAGCCAATCTCGCAGCACTGATGGAAAGACTCATCAGCGATCGTGCTTCCACCATAGAGTCTTTTTTGACAATACTCGGTACAATCCCCGCTGAGGAGGATTCATAGAAAATTTCACTCATTTCAAGCAAGATAACGAGCATATAGACAGTAAGAAGACTGAATTCCCCGCGGATCATAAGGTGATACGCAAACCCAAGAAGCATAAACCCGTTTAAAAAGTCCAGGGTCACAATCATCTTCTTGCGATTGAACCAATCCCCGAAAACACCTGCAAAAGGAGAGAAAATCAACCTTGGAAGAATCGAAATCGCTAGCATTGAGGCAAACAGGGTCGCAGAGCCAGTCAATGCGTATACATATAATGAAAGCGCGAATTGCTGAACGTTGCTGCCAAGCATTGAAGCAAGTTTACCAATCAGAAGAAGTGTAAGATCCTTGTTTCTTAGAATTTTTAAAGTTTCCATCTAAATCACTCCATTTATTAGAATATAATCTAATTATAATCAAATCCTTCTAATGTCAAGTAATTTATTAGAAAACTATCTAATTTTATTCTAAAAATAAAAAGGACGTCAAATTATGAAACGTTTGACGTCCTTGAATTTATACTTGGTTGCGGTCTTTCTTTCGCTCTTCCCAAGCGTCTTCCATACGCTCTTGCAGATGAAGGATAACACGGTAGATGACGAATACAACCAGCGCCATCAATAAGAAATCAATGGTGTGTTGTATGAAACGTCCATAATAGATGGCGTTCTCCACAATCCCTTCTTCTGCGTTGGCTTCGGTAATGACATATTTGTAGTTGTCAAACCCTTCCTTGCCGACTATGAGACTGATGATGGGCATGAAGACATCGTTGACAAGGCTTGAGACGACTTTGCTGAAGGCTGTACCGATGATGACCGCAATGGCGAGTTCAACGATGTTGCCCTTTGTCACAAAGGTTTTAAAATCTTTTATAAAGCGTTCCATGATGCCTCTTTTCCGAACTTACAGTTCTTTATATTCCTTAACCAGTTCTTCCATCATTTTCTTCCCATCGCCAAAGAGCATGAGTGTATTGTCTTTTGCGAATAGCGGATTTGGAATGCCTGCGAACCCTGGTGAGAGAGACCGTTTGATGACCACGCAAGTTTGCGCTTGATCAACATCCAAAATAGGCATACCAGAAATCGGAGAATGCTCATCACGGGCCGATGGATTGACGACATCGTTTGCCCCTATGACTATGACGACGTCCGTTTGTTTGAAGGTAGGATTGACACTGTCCAAATCGAGCAGTTTGTCATAAGGAATGCTTTCTTCTGCCAGAAGCACATTCATATGTCCGGGCATCCGTCCTGCGACAGGGTGAATCCCAAACGCGACTTCCACACCGGCTTTTTCAAGAGCTTCACTCAACTGTCTTACGGGTGTTGCCGCACGTGCAACGGCCATCCCGTACCCTGGGACGAATACAACGCGTCTTGCGCTTTCAAGTACCATCGCAACTTCTTCAGAAGATGTCTGGGTGATTTTGCCTTCATACATTGAATCCGCACTTTCGCCACTTGAAGCTGAATCGCCTCCAAAGCCTCCGAAGAGCACATTCACGAGTGAACGGTTCATGGCTTTACACATAATCATGGTAAGGATAAGCCCACTTGCACCCACGAGTGACCCTGCAATAATGAGGACAATGTTGCCAAGAACGAAGCCAGTAGCGGCGGCCGCAAGGCCTGAATAAGAATTCAAGAGTGAGATAACGACAGGCATGTCTGCACCACCGATGCCTATCACGAGCAAGACCCCAAGTATGATGCCTGCTGCAACGATGAACCAATACCATCCAATCATACCTGGATTGAGTAGCATGATGATGCCCAGAGTAAGTGCGGCAACCAACAAGATCAACTTGACCGCCAAATCCCCTTTATAACTCACTGGTTTCCCAGGAATAATCTTGAGACCTTGCAGTTTTCCATAGGCAATAAGAGAGCCTGAGAATGTTACGGCTCCGATAAGCCCTGATAAGACCGTTGCCACCAGCATGGGTATTGCGAGTTCTGAAGCAGAGGTGGTTTCCAGTTCAAACTGGTAGAAAACACCAGCCACAAGCAAGCTCGCGCCCCCGCCGAAGCCGTTGAATATGGCGACCATTTGAGGCATCCCGGTCATTTTCACACCGAGTGCGCTCCATACACCAATTACAGCACCGAGTCCGATTGCGGCTACAAGTATGTACCAGTAATCAAACGTCACTTCGATCACACCGGGACCGATATGAATCCCGAAATCAAGGAACGCTGTCACAAATGCAATGAACATCCCTGCAGCACCGAGCATATTCCCTCTCGGCGCGGTTTTAGGTTTTGAAAGGTTCTTGATACCGACTACGAAAAATATGGCACTGATAAGATAAAGGAGTCCAACAACAACTTCTTTCGCATCAAATAAAGCCTGATAATCCATCGTTATTTCCTCCCCTTGAATTTCTGAAGCATGCGGTTGGAAACCACAAACCCGCCTACCACGTTAATGGTCGCAAAGAATAAGGCCACTGCGGCCAGTATGAAAGGCACCACACCAACTTCGTTGGTTGTCAGGTGTGTAAGCAATATGCCTACCGCGCCGACAATCGTGATCCCTGAAATAGCGTTCGATCCACTCATCAAAGGCGTATGAAGGGTCGCTGGAACTTTTGTGATAAGCTCAAACCCAAGAAACACTGCCATCGCCAAAATGGTGATTAAATAAATTAATGTCATGATTGATCGCCTCCGATTATAGCTTTGACTTTTTCACTGACAAGGGCCCCTTGATGGGTCAGTGCCGTGGCTACCACAATGTCATCTTCAAAATTGATGGTAGCTTCTTCTTTGTTGAAGAGGTTGTTCAAGAATGTCGTGATGTTCTTGGAATAAAGTTGTGACGCATTGAATGGAAGGCTTGCCGCCACGTTTCTCGGTCCAACGATGGTCACTCCGTGTTTTTTAACGGTCTTGCCTGCTTCTGAGAGTTCGCAGTTTCCACCGCGCTCAGCCGCCAAATCCACAATCACAGAGCCTTCTGGCATCGCTTCAACCATTGCCTTTGTAATGAGGGTTGGCGCTTTTTTACCGGGAATGTTCGCAGTGGTGATAACCACATCTTTTTCACTGAGTTCATCCAGCATCATTTCACGTTGACGTTTGTAAAAATCATCGTCCATTTCCTTGGCATAGCCGCCTTCGCCTTCACCGCTTTCAAGGTCGAATTCAACGAACTTGGCTCCAAGAGACTCGACTTGTTCCTTGACTTCACTTCGAATATCGTAGGCACTCACGACCGCGCCAAGACGCTTTGCGGTCGCAATGGCTTGAAGCCCTGCAACCCCTACACCGAGGACGAATACATTTGCAGGCGTAATGGTCCCTGCCGCAGTCATCATCATCGGAAACATGCGAGGGCTTTGATTCGCACCAATAAGTGCGGATTTATACCCTGCAAGATTCGCCATGGAAGAAAGCACATCCATGCTTTGAGCCCGCGTGGTTCTTGGAATCAGTTCCATCGAAAATGCGGACACTTTCCTGTCCAGGAATGCATCGAATGCTGCATCCTTGCCATATGGTTCCATCTGGGCAATGACTATCTGGCCTTCTCGCAAGGTATTGGCCATATCCTTGCCATTTGAAGCGGCCTTGCCTGCTCTTACTGCGAGGATAATATCCGCTTCTTTGACCAGTTCATCAAAAGAGTCTACGATTTTTGCGCCTTTGTCTTCGTAGGTCTCATCCTTGTACCCCGCCACAGTGCCTGCGTCTTTTTCAACAAGGACTTCATACCCTTTTTTCAAAAGACCCGGAACATGCGAAGGAACAAGCGCGACCCGTGATTCCTCAGGGGTCAGTTCTTTTGGAATTCCTAATTTCATCTGATTGCCTCCTATTCAGTATTTAGCATCATTCACTGCCTATTATAAACGAAACTGCCTTCTCACGCATCCCTTTTCCTGTGAAATAAACTTTGTTTTTACAACTACCCCGGTTTCCATTATAATAAAGGCATACTGAAAGCTTGATACCCAACAGACAATCGCTTTTAAAAGATGTTTAAACCCCACCCCAAACCATTCCTCATTGAATGCCCCATCATAGAAAGAAGGTCAACCATGAAAGAACCCACTGCTTATGAAATGCACAAAGCCCTGATGGAGGGTGAAACGACTTCACAAAAGCTTGTACAGGAAGCCCTCAATACCATCATGGAAAGAGAACCGCACTTGAATGCCCTTGGTGATATGAACCACCACGCATTGTTTGAAGCCCAGGCACTGGATCTGGAACTCAAGGAAAGAGGTCCCCGCTCCCCACTTCACGGAATTCCTCTGGTCATCAAGGACAACATCCTCACCACCGGACCTATGCGCACCACTGCGAACGCACGCGTATTCAAGGACTTTTATGCCCCCTATGACGCCACGATTGTAAAAAAACTCAAAGAAGCCGGCATGATCATCCTTTCAAAAGCATCCCTCTCTGAATTCGCCTACTACATGTCCACAACCACCATGCCCTCAGGCTATGGGTCCCTTCACGGACAAGTCATTTCTCCTTATGATAGAACCATGGATCCTCTTGGGTCTTCCACGGGCAGTGCAGTCGCTGTTGCCTCCAACTATGTACCCCTTTCAATTGGTACGGAAACCAACGGGTCCCTCATGAGTCCTGCCATGAGACAAAGCATCACAAGTATCAAACCGACGCTCGGACTTGTCTCTAGACACGGCATCATCCCCATCAGCAGTCTGCAGGATTCTGCAGGCCCGATGAGCCGCACAGTGAAAGATTCCGCCATGTTGTTGGATGTATTGAAAGGCAAGGATGACCACGACGTGTTTACACGCCTCATACCAAAAGAAGAGACCGATTACTCACAAGCCTGTGAAAAAGACGTAAAAGGCATGACGGTAGGCATACTCACATTTGAAGGCCATGAAGAAAAAGGTGAAGAACTGGCCATTCTAAATGAAGCCAAAAAGGTGCTTGAAGACAAAGGCGTTACCTTCAAGACCATTACGAAAAAATACGCCCTGCCAGACAACACTCAGACTCTGAGTCCTGAAATGAACCGTGACATGAACGCATTCTTAAGTACCATCAGAAGTGCTACGGATATTCATACATTTTCAGACATCGTGGCTTTTAACGCCGAGGATCCAAGAAGAAACCTCAAACATGGACAAGGACGTTTCCTTGAAGCACTTGGCAATGACAGAGCCCTAAAAGACCCAACGTATTTAAAAGCTAGAAAAGCCATGAATGAGGAAATAGATGTCTTCAAATCACTTTTCAAAACCCACGGAGTCGAAGCCTTGATAACTACCAAGATAACGGGCTACCCTCCTGTTGCAGGGCTGCCCTCAGTCATCGTTCCTGCCAAGGCATTAAAAGATACCACCCCAAGAAGCATCCTTTTCATAGGCAAGCCCTTTACCGAGAGTACTTTGCTGCCGCTGGCGCACACTTATGAAACCTTGACTCACAAAAGAATTCCCCCTGAATACAAATAGCAAGAAGCGAGCCAATTGGCTCGCTTCCTTTTTATAAAGCTTCTCTTAATAGCTTTCTGATCTCTCGCATTTCCTTGTTGGCATCCTTGTACCAGTTCGGTGCAAAGATGCGTTTGATGTTCCAGCCCCTCGCTTTAAGATATTTCTCCTGATGGTAAAGACTATCTCTTACATCTGATGCGTGACTTTCTTCATTCATATCGAGAATGATGCCTAACGTGTAATCTTTGGTGGTTTCATCCTCGATGGCGAAATCAAGTTTGTATTTGCCGATTCCGATATTCGGGTGAATCTCGAGTTTTTCCTTTTCAAGACGGTCAAGCACGCTTCTTTGAAGGGCAGTGTAGTCACCGTCTTTCATGAGAATTTCAGAATCAGAGAGTTGTTCGAGTACCTGTTTCGCGCCATCGTAGTTGCCTCTTGAGATGGCGTGGCAGTACTGAAGGTAGGCCT
>JAGYML010000052.1 GCA_018400615.1 bacterium
GCTTAAAGACCACGGAATCACACAAAGCATGTCCAGGAAAGGCAACTGCCTGGACAACGCCGTGATTGAGAACTTCTTTGGCATACTAAAATCTGAGATGTATTATACGGAACGTTTCAAAACGCCTTCACAATTCATTCGGTCTTTGAAAGCTTATATCAAGTATTACAATGAAGAGCGCATTTCGTGCAAACTAAAAGGAATGACTCCGGCTCAATACCATCATCATTCCTTAAGTGTTATTCAATTATTATTTGTCCAACTTTTGGGGTTCAGTACACTATCTACACAGAATTTAATGAATGGCGGCTTCATTTTGATGTCGGGACTCATATTTTGGGTGATCAGTTCTCCGGAACGTAGGAATCAGCATCGAACGATTCCTTAAGTCCTTCGTATGTCTCTGGGTCAAGATAGCCTATCTCCTCGTCATCGACGTGAACACGTCCGGTCAATCCTTCTTCACCGTCGTATCGCATCTGAACACCTCCAATTTTCAGTTCCTCACCGTCTTCTGTGATGAACACCATCAACATTGTCTGACTGTCAGCGATTTCCTTGGGGCTAACGTTCGTCATAACCTCTGCGGTACTGAGATATTCGTTGATATCCTCCATGATACTGGTTGATTCGGACTCACTTATCTCCTCGGTATCCAAGACGACCATGTCGGGAAATGGATATGCGAGTGTCATATCAGTGACCTGGAAATCGATTGGTTCATACACGATTTCGCTTTTACATCCCGTAATAAATGTAAGCGCCACTATCATCGATATAATAGCAATAGAATAATATGATAAACGAATTATCTGGAATCTTTTGTTTGTTTGCATATGATTTCACCCCTATACTATTTTTGACATGAAGACAAAACTATCAGTAAATAGTGTTTTCGCATGAAATTAAAGAACCCTTTCAAATAACTCATAAAATCACAACCCCTTGGGTACTGTATATAGCGAAGGTGTTTCAAGAAATCTAAAGAACGAATTTCTTAAAAATCATGTTCATATTGAACGTATCTGTTCTCATTTCCCGGTTCGGCATGGGTTACCTCTTCGATGCGCCCATCTTTGCGATTATAATACACGATAAATGATACAAAGAAGATCAGTGGCAAACCCAAAGTAAATACGGAATTGATATCAACGTTGCGATAAGGGATTATTTCGTAAACACTGTCATTGACGTGGATGTAATACTGCCAAACTGCATTGGAAACAAGACTGAAAATCATGGTGAAAACCAGCAAGTAGTCGACAATATCCTGTGGGGATCTCTTTCTTTTTGCGAAGGTCAACAGGTACCACCCAAAAACCCCGGCAATAACGTGGCGCCCTATCACCACGAACACTTCAAGTTCGATCGTGGTCACTGGAAATCCCACCATAAGATCCATAAATACGCGTTCGCCAATGCTTGCAAAGGGCCTCCGCAAAATACGAAGGATGATAATGGCATGAAGCAAGTTGAGTGTGCCTCTTGAAAAAGATTGCGGATTCTTCAAAATTCCTTTGACGCCTTTTATGTAATAATAAACAAATGCGACAAGTGTCCCCATCCCCAGGACATGTAAAACATCCAATAAATGATTGTCGTAGAAATCGATAAGGGCAACTGAATCCATAGAATTGAGTTCCAAGTAAAAACCAAGTAAAAAAGTACCAATTATCCCAATGCCTCCACCAATCAGGTATACGCCATATAAGTAAAGGATTAGAAATATCAATGCGATAATGAGGTATTTTTTGGTTTTATCTCGTTTCATGGAAGTCATCCCCTTTTAACTGCTTGTCTTTGTACGCAATGAGTGCGCATGTATCCAAAACTTTAGGCAATGATCAATATTCATTTCAAATATAATAATCAGGTACAAACCCTTTTCAATACATGTATCTTCGAGGGTTTTCCCATACCCAAAGACTCATCACGTCATACACATATTGCGAACTCTTTATATGAGACTGTGTAACGGTATGAGTCATGACTACTTCTTTGTTTGCGTCACGGCCTTCAGTGAACTGAAACTCGATTTCAATGGAATCAACGATTTCTTCTAATGATTCGTTTATCTCAAAGGAATTCTCAATCCGGTGATTGTCACTCGGATTAAAAAATGCCACGGGATTGTCAAACGCCCAAGAATCGTTGACTTTGGTGTATGTCGTAAACAAGCGACGTTAATAAGAGCCAACAAAGTGTGAGGGTGGCCACAAAAACGTATAAATAGGCAATATCAAGCCAAGGCGCATCGATTCTAAGCACATCTTCAAGCGTTGCTGTATAAAGCACATCAAAGTTTTCATTGTGGGTGATGAACAACGGTACAAAAACAATAAAAAAAAGCGCAATAAGCATAACGAAAAACAATCTGTTTATCGTTAGTTTTTTACGCTTGACGTCCGTCATATTTTCCCCTACTTCCCTTTGCCCTTACTGCTATTTTACAATTTATTATAATTCATTGCAAATAACGATTTAACCCTGTCAAACACGACAAATCAAGTATGTTTTGGACTTTACGAGCAGTACATCAACCAAGGTCTTATGAGCAGTTTCTCTATACAGTGCGTTCAACCTTTCAATTTGCCAAATATCATCAGTCAATTTTCTTTTGAGAAATTTACCTATTTGAAGCAAGTTAAAAACTACGGCATCTATACAATCGGGTGTTCTTCAAAGGCATGTACGCTTTCAATGTTCTTCATGTACTCTTTAATCAGTTCGATATGGCCAATGATTGAAACCAACGTTTTTCTATCCTTCTCGTTCATACAAAACCATCCCTTCCTGGATGGCTTTCATGACTTTAGAGTCCTCGTCCACTTCGGTTAAGTGGATAAGGTCTATGTCTTTGACAAAGGCTTGATTCATATCTTCAAGCAAAGCGAAAAAATCAAACCCTTGAACGGCGCCATCAATCGCGATATCTATATCACTTAATGGAGAAGGGGTGCCTTTTGCATAGGACCCAAATAGAATGACTTTGTCAACATCATATTGACAGATAATCGAAAGCACCGTGTTTTTAATCTGCTTTATTTCATAACCGCCCATTGGGTGCTAAAGCAACTGAATACTCTATTGTTTTTAAATCAAGGGCCATTTAATCTGTTATATCAATGTAATGGGACTTTTTATGTTTTAAATGTTTATTGCTAATACTTGAAGTGAAGAGAAAGCTAAATCTTTTTGGAAGGGTGGAAAAGACCGTATTCATTACAGTCGCAAGCAGCGGTATTGAATAGGCATATAGCGCATCCAGACAATGCGGTGTATGGATTCCTTGAAGGCCGCATTGTGACTATCATTTTATTTGCAGGGATTTCTACCAGAGTCCTTTACCGACAGTCAAAAAAAAGCCAACCGTTTTCAGGTTGGCTTAAAATACTATTATATTTTTGTTACGTTTTCGGCTTGTGGCCCTTTGTCCGCTTCAACTTTATCGAACTCTACTTTTTGGTCGTCTTCCAATGTTTTGAAGCCCTCTTCGTTGATTTGTGAATAGTGGACAAATACGTCAGTTCCTTCATCAGTGGTGATGAATCCGAAACCTTTCTCTGCATTAAACCATTTTACTGTTCCAGTCATGAGTGATTCCTCGCTTTCTTATGTTGAAATTTCTTAAACGCCTGTGCATAACATAAGAATACGAATCTTGGTTCTATTCTTTGTGCTAAGTGCATGGGGTGCTTAAGTTCTACTCTCATGTTATATGTTCTGAGCAAAAATTTCAAGGAAAAACCTTTATCGATTGGTAACGGACAGTCCTTTTTTATGTCATAAAGATTATCAAATCAGGGATGTCCGATGAATTTCAAGACCACGCATAACCCTTTCGGGATTCTGCAGATCGCCTATTATCTGTCTTTTGGGCTCTGGGGATTTTCGAATAAGAGTTGGGACGACCACGATGTTCTCAGTAACTGCTTTTTCCGGATCTTTTTGTAAATCGATGATTTTCAATTCATAGCGACCTTGCAAAACGTCATTGCAGAGACTTGTGACTGATTCAATGGCCCGGTTGCTTATGAAGGATTCACCGGATACATAGAGTTCCAAGGAATAGATTGCTTTTTTACTCGTAGGCTCATTCATATTTTTTCCTGTCTATCTTGAACCCTTGATTATCGATTTCAAAATGATGAATTGAATGGTCATGGGCCATGCCTCTCGATTTGACTATGTAAATTTCTCGGTATCGGTTGGATTCGGATTCACGGTTTCTAAGCGCAATCCACGTGTCAATGAGTGACGATATCAAGGTGTCCTGAGATTCAAAAGCCCCATCCCCGTGCATGAGGTGTAAAAACATGCCGGTTATCTGTTTCGATTTCAAGTGATCAATGATGCGTGTCATGAGAGACTTGATACCATAATCTTCGTCCTTGTTCCAAAAGGAAGTGATAGGATCAAGTGTTACAGCTGTCGGTTCAAAACTATCAATTGCATGAATTATGTTCAGAAGATGGCCTTCTAGTCCGAAATTGGTAGGACGCACTGAATGAATCTCAAGCAGGCCCTTATCAATGAACGGTTTCAAGTCAATGCCGATTGAACGCATGTTTCTAAGGATTTGGTCCTTGGATTCCTCAAATTGAAACATCATGGCCTTTTCACCTTTCGAGCATACATCGTAAATGAATTTGGCTGCCATAGAAGATTTGCCACACCCGGCTTGTCCGGATATGAGAATGGAGGAGCCTTTGAAAAAGCCTTTCCCTCCAAACATGGAATCAAGGGCTTTAATCCCCGTGGATATTCGTGTATCAAGGGCCACATGGTTGAGTCTTAGGGTATTGATAGGTGTGACCACAAACCCTGATGAAGAGAGAATAAAAGGAAATTCATCTATTTCATGACTGGCCCCCCGGTATTTGTGCACTCTCAGACGGCGGGTGGATAGTTGGCCCATGACTCTTTGGTCTAATAGAATGATGCAGTCTGCCACGTAGGCTTCTACCCCTAAGGTACCCTTTGACTGACCTCCGGTGATAACGGTTGTGACATTGCGGGTTTTAAGCCATTTGATGAGTCGGGTAAGTTCCAAACGGAAATTCACCGGTCCACCAAACCGTTCAAAAAGCGCCTTGAACGAATCAAGGACTACACGTTTTGCGCCTGTTTTTTTCAAAAGGTAGTCTAGGCGCAGCATTAACCCATCAAGCGTAAAGTTTTCGGATTCATTAAAGGTGTTGTCGTCAAAGAAGACATAATCAATTGTCAAAAGTCCTTCATTGACCATGTGTTTGATGTCCATTTCCATATGGGCATAGTCATCAAGAAGATCTTTTTCAGCTTCTTCAAACGACACCATCAGTCCCTGTTCGTTTTTAAGTGCCCCGCCATAAAGAAACTGGAATGCGAGCATGGTTTTCCCACTGCCGGCACTCCCGATGACATAGGTAGTTTCATTTTTAGGCAAGCCTCCATGTAAAATGGAATCAAGTCCTTTGATACCCGACGTCACTTTTTCCATGATTAGCCTTCTTTCTTCACCAGTGTTTTGGTTATGAACGTTTCAGCTACATGTGGATCAAACTGTGTGCCCATATGGGCTCTTATTTCTTCAATGGCTTCCTGCTTACTCATTGGAGGACTGTATTCCCTTTTTGAAGTCATGGCCTCATACGCATCCACCACACTGATGATTCTGGAAATCAAAGGAATGGCTTCGTCTGCCAAACCATCCGGATAGCCTTTTCCATCAAAACGTTCATGGTGGTAACGGACATAGTCACATATGCGAGTTTTAGGCGCTGCGGAAAGCAATATCTTATAGCCTATTGAGGCATGTTCCTTTATCGCTTCGTATTCCTCGTCAGTCAATTTTAAGGGTTTGGCGAGAATGGCATCAGCTATGGCAATTTTTCCGATGTCGTGAAACATGGCGGCCACCCTTGTTTCCTGGATTTCCAAATCCGATAGTTCCAGTGATTCAGCAAGATTTTGTGAAAGCCGGCTCACACGTTCACTGTGTGTTTTCTCATAACTGAATTTTGCGGTCAAAAGTTCTAAAAGCCCTTTGAGTGTTTGAATATGCGATGAATCCATTTGAACGGTCTTACGGTTGTAAAGAGCTTTTTCAGCTTCCATCATAATCAGTTCTTTATCGTCATCATTTTTGGTTTTGACTACCACGCCACTTGTGATGGTCAAGGAAATATGGTTGATGGCCTTTGAAGAGAATTCAAGTTCCACTTCTCTAGCCAGGGATTTCAAATACTCCTCATCAGGATTCGTGGAAAGAAGGACAAATTCGTCCCCACCATACCTGAAAAGATAGTGATTGACGTGACTGAACTTTTTTATGATTTCGGCTGCAAGTCTTATGCCTTCATCGCCAGTCTTCGTATTGAAGACACGGTTCAGGATTTGAAGATTGTCAATATCAAAAAGAATGACCCCAATGGCCTTATTGTGTTCTATGGCCACTGTCTTTAGGGTCTCCATAAGGTATTCACGGTTGTAAAACCCCGTCAGTGAATCATGTCGGTTCAGATAATTGATTTTCCTGGTGGCTTTTTTGTACTGCGTGATATCACGAACAAGTACAGCGCCTTCATTTTGTTTCGGTACATAAAATGACAATCTGAAATACTTTTTCAAAGAAGGTACATAAAGGCTCACTTCATTCGCCTCACCTTTATTCAAGACCTCAATGAAGGTTTCTTTCCATTCATCGGGGAAATCATTGAACGCGTCAAAGAGAGTGTCATTATCATGACAACCGATGTTTTCCTTGCCAAGCATGGTTTCAAAGGCACTGTTTACCGATAAGAAACAGGCATTGCTCAAAACCCCTCGTTCATTGAACCAGCCTTTGAAATAGGCGTGACCAAGATCCATTTTTTCTATTAACAGGTATTTGTCCCTGTAGAGATTGTTTTTCTGTTTAAGCACTCTGTAAAGTACCACAGCTGCAAGCAGATGAACAAATGATTGGGTCCAGGTCACTGCCGGCACACTTCCATGGACTGAGGCATCTTGTAAAGTATGCGCCACGACATACATAATCACAACCGGGAAAAGGAGCCTCAGTTCATAAAAAGCCGTGAGTGCCATAACCACAAAGAAACTGTGCATGATCAATTCGTGTTCAAGGGTCCCATACGGGTAAACCCAGTTCATTGCAATAAACAGTAAAGTCAATCCAATCATCACTAAAGACCTGAGTCTCATATGGCTCACCTTCTTTATAGGAACGTTCCTAAACATGACATTTTATACCAAAAGAGCACTGAAACCTTTTTTTGAATATGAAACTGTCCATATTAT
>JAGYML010000053.1 GCA_018400615.1 bacterium
TGCATGCGCCTGACAGGTGAGGACGCCGTTGGTACCATCAAGTAGAAGGTTTTCTTTTTCACCGCAGGTATCGCACGCTTTCAAGTTGAGGCCGATGCCTTCAAAGTGAAGAAACTTCATTTCGAAGATGGCGAGCACTTCAAGGGGCGCAGATGATTTTTTGAGGACGTCGGTGACTTTCAAAAGAAAGGCAAAGAGTTTTTCATGGTCATCATCCTCCGTGACGTTGTAATAGATGAGTTCACTGATGACCGATAATACGTTGGTTTTTATGTAGTCTTCCTTGATGGGCTTGAAGTAATCAAGCAGGGTGGCTTCTTTGAGTGTGGGGAGCTTGCCACCTGAGAGGTTCATCTCAAGAAGCATATGGGTCTGCGCCTGGTGGCGCATGGGGCTTGTGAGTTTCTTGACGCCGCGGGCGATCATGGAGACGTGGCCCTGGCGTGTGTAGGCATAAAGAAGCTTGCTTGTGTCTTTGTAGTCGATCGTTCTCAAGATGAACCCCTCAAGGGTGCGTGGCTTATTCGTTGAATCCATAGGTATCAAGGGTGCGTTCACGGTTGCGCCAATCACGCACGACCTTGCAGTGAAGGTCCAAATAGATTTTTGATCCGAGCAGGTTCAGGATGTCTTTGCGAGCGCGCATGCCGATTTGTTTGATCATGGCGCCACCCTTGCCGATAATGATGCCTTTTTGGCTGTCGCGCTCGACGATGATGGTGGCTTTTATATCAAGAACGTGAGGGGTGTAGGGATCGTTTTCCATGTGATCGATTTTGACATAGACACTGTGTGGAATTTCCTCGTGCGTGAGTTGCAGGACTTTTTCCCGGATGCGTTCGCTTATCAGGAACTTTTCCGGTTGATCGGTCTGCATGTCTTTTGGGTAGTAGGGCGGGCCTACTTCAAGCACCCCTTTGATGTCGTCCACGAGGTTCATCGTATAGGTGCCTTTGAGGGCACTGACGGCGAAGACGCCTCTGAAGGCATGGGTTTTCTTGAGTGCCTCGATGAAGGTTTCCAGGCGTTCGATGTCCTTGATCTTGTCGATTTTGTTGACGACGAGGAAGGCGGGCGTCTTGAGGGCACTCAACGCTTCTATAAGCTTCTCAGATAGCCCTGTCTGGTCATCGGTACCATCGACCATGACGAGGACGAGGTCGACTGCGGACATGGTCCTGAGCGCGTTTTTGGACATGGTGGCGCCTAGTTTGTGTTTGGGCTTGTGCACACCGGGGGTATCGATAAAGACAATCTGAGAATCCTCATCGTTGTAAATCGCCCGGATGGTGTTTCTCGTGGTCTGGGGTTTGCTTGAGATGATGGAGACCTTGTGGCCCATCAGGGTATTGATGAGCGTACTTTTACCGACATTCGGATGCCCGATGATGCTTACGAATCCGCTTTTAAACACTAGAGGTCGCTCTCCGTAAAGGCAAAGGGAAGCAACTCTGAATTCTTGAGGGTTTTGGTCTCTCCGTTTTTGGTTTGCATCACGATGTCGATGTCTCCTGGAAGGAGTTCGCTCATGACCTGGCGGCAGGCGCCGCAGGGCGTGATTATCTTGTCTTGTTCAGTGGTGAGGGCCATCTCCACCATGTCTTCTTTGCGGTAGCCCTGAGAGTAGGCCGCAAAGAGGGCACTTCTCTCAGCGCAGTTGGAAAGGCCGTAAGAGGCGTTTTCAATGTTGACGCCGTTGATGATGGTGCCATCTTTAAGACGAAGCGCCGCTGAGACTTTGAAGTGTGAATAGACGGCGTGGGTGTTTTTCAGATTGTCCTTTGCGGACTGCATGAGTGCTTTATCCATACTATTACCTACCTTTTGATTTTTAGTGAATTCAGTATGTTTTCCTGAAGGGAAAACATGACGGTTTCCTTTTCTTCGTTTTCATGTGTGAAGCCGAGGGCGTGTAAAAAGCCATGGACAGCCAAAAAGGCGAGTTCGCGTTTGAAGCTGTGGCCATAGTTCTTGGCCTGGCCCATTGCGACGTAAGGCGCAATGAAGACATCCCCGAGTTCACCGTCTACCTCACTTGGAAACGTGAGGACATCGGTGACGCGGTCTGTTTGTCTGAAGTTTCGGTTGAGTTCCTGCATCTTTTCATTGGTGACGAGAATGATATTGATGACGGTCTTCTTGGATACATCCTGCATCTTGAAAGCTTTTTTCATGACTTTTTCAAGTAAATGACTGTAGTTTTCCTCGTTGCACTGATTAATGATGTTCGTCATCGTATCGCTCCAATATCTTTTGGATTAGGGGATGTCTGATGACATCAAGGCGTTCAAAGCGTGTGACTTCGATGCCTCTGACCCCGTCTAGCAAGCGCGTGGCGTGAATAAGCCCACTTTCGCTGTTTTTGGGGAGGTCCACCTGGGTGATGTCCCCTGTCACGATCATTTTGGAATGGAAGCCCAGGCGTGTGAGAAAGAGTTTCATCTGGCCTCTTGTGGTATTTTGCGCTTCATCGAGAACAACGTAGGCGTTTTCCAGGGTGCGCCCTCGCATGTAGGCAAGGGGGGCGATTTCGACGACGCCTTTTTCAATGAGGGCATCGGTCTGTTTACGTCCGAGTGCGTCATACAAGGCATCGTACAAAGGTCTCAGGTAAGGATCTATCTTTTCCTTCAAGTCCCCTGGTAGAAACCCGAGGTTTTCACCAGCTTCCACTGCGGGACGCGTAAGTATGATTTTCTTGACGCGGTTGGCTTTGAGTTCACGTACTGCGTGCATGATTGCCACGTAAGTCTTTCCTGTCCCAGCGGGACCGATTCCAAAGACCATGTCGTTTTTTTCAATGGCATCGAGATAACGTTTTTGATTGATGGTTTTCGCGAATACGGGCTTGCCCGCAAACGTCTTGGTGATTTCTCTTCGGTTCAGATAGTGATCGATGATGGTATCCGTGTCGACGATGTCTATCATCTTCGCCACATAGATGACGTCACGCTCTGTGATGTTGATGTGATTGTTCACAAGTTCTATCAACACAAAAAACGTCTCTTCCAACGCTTTTTTAGTGGTTTTGTCATCAGTGTCTACTTGAATGGTATCGCCTTTAGTGAAGATTTGGACATCAAAATACTGTGTCAACACTTCAAGATGGGCATCTTTTGCACCGAGTATTTCGCTAAAGGTGTCGATGTTTTCGAATTTGATGTCGAGTGTAGTTAAAACCAAACGATCGTCTCCTTTTATAATTAGTCGAGTATCTTTACATATTATATCATACTAGGCGTTAATATGGAGGCTCATAGGAAAAAAATAAGCGGTGAATTTTCTTCACCGCTCAAACCGTTATTTGTTGTTTTTCTTGTTTTTGGCCTTTTTGTCCTTCTTGACTGCACTGGGTTTTTCATAATATTCGCGTTTGCGAGCTTCCGCAAGGGTACCTGAACGTGAAACATCCTTTTTAAAACGCTTCAGTGCGTCTTCCAAGGATTCATTTTTTCTGACGACTGTCTTTGCCATGAGGTGATCCCTCCTTCCGCTCTTTAAAATTTACGGTAATCATAATACCAAATAAATCGTGTGTTGTAAAGAGAATTAAGCTCTTAAATGCAAATTTCAGTCTTTTTGAGGCATTTTGGGTCTGTTTAGTGCAATTCACCCTCGCTTATGGGATAAGCGGCGTGTGTCAGTTTGACATATTGCATGGTATTTTCAAGGGCGGCATCCGTTTTTACCCGGATTCTTATGTACTCGCTTGTATGCCCTTCACATACCCCGTTTTTACAGGATTCAAACAGTACTTCAAGGGTTTGGGCGTGTTCCATGAGGGTGGTTCTGTATTCAAGGGCAAGAGATTCACCAAGCGCAATGATGTCATTCACGCGTCGGGATTTGAGGGCGCCATGGACCTGGTGTTTTTCCTTGGCGGCTTTCGTGCCCCCGCGTTTTGAATAGGGGAATACGTGCAGTTCAGAGAAATTGACTGCGCGCACGGTGTCCATCATGGTTTCGAAGGCGGCTTCGTCTTCGGTGGGGTAGCCCACAATCAAATCCGTCGTAATGGCGATTAAAGGCAGCTTCTCACGAATATGGTTGATTTTTTCCATGTATTCATCTACGGTGTAGCGTCTACGCATGTGCTTCAATACCGGCGTTGCGCCGTGTTGAAGGGGAATGTGGAGTTGGCGTGCGAATACAAGGCGGTTTTTGATGAGCTCAAGAATCTCTTCAGTGAGCTGGTTGATTTCAATGGATGAGATTCTCAGTCTCTTGAGGCCCTCAAGGGCGCTCAGATCCTTCAAGAGGTCATAGAAGGTGGTATCTTTCAGATCACTGCCATAGCCACCTGTATGAATCCCTGAGAGGACGATTTCCTTGTAGCCTTTGGCGATCAATTCCTTCGCTTCACTTAAGACTTCCTCTTTGGGTTTGGAGCGGATCGGCCCGCGGGCAAAGGGGATGATGCAGTAGCTGCAAAACTGATTGCAGCCGTCTTGAATTTTGAGGAACGCCCGGGTGTTTTTCTCGAAGTGATCAAGCTTAAGTGCATCAAAGGCTTTGAGCCCTTTGGTTTCACTGATGTCCTTGATGGGCTTGCGCTCTCTTAGGAAACGCTCGACATATTCAAGGAGTCTTGGGCGGTTGACGGTGCCCATGACGATATCGACTCCGTCAATCGCGGCTACCGTCTGTGAATCAATCTGGGCGTAACAGCCAATGACCGCGATGACGGCTTCAGGGTTTCGTTTGACGGCTTTTCTGATCATCTTGCGGCTCTTGGCGTCACTTTGATTGGTGACGGTGCAGGTATTGATCACATACACATCCGCGTAATCGGAAAAATCCGCGATGGTGTAGCCACGGGTTTCAAACATGGCTTTCAAGGCTTCACTTTCATAATGGTTGACTTTGCAACCGAGGGTTTCAAATGCGACTTTCATAGGTCACCTGGTTTCCAGTTCGTAAGACAGTGCGCTCAGGGCGTAAAGCGACGCTGTTTCACTTCTGAGTATTCGAGGCCCAAGCGCAATGCTCGTGGCGCCTTTGTCTTTAAGGGACTTGATTTCCCTGTCACTAAAGCCGCCTTCAGGGCCGATGATGAGTAAAATCTTATCGCCTTTATCTAGGGTTTGAAAGGCATCTTTTGCGCCCAGTGTCGTTTCGTTTTCATAAGGCATGAAGACATGGGTATAAGGGGTCAAATCAAGACGCTCAAGTGGGGTTGATCCATGAATTTCAGGCACCGAACTGCGCCGGCTTTGTTCACTGGCTTCACGCACGATTTTTTCAAAACGGGCGTGTTTCTTTTGAGCGTCCTTGGCGTTGATTTTCACGACCGTGCGGTCTGTCTCAAGGGGAATGAAGGCGTCCATGCCAAGTTCGACACCTTTTTGAAGGGTGAGTTCAAAGGGGGTCTTGCGGATCAAGGCCTGGGCGAGGGTGATGGAGACAGTGTGTTTGATGTCCCTTAGTTTATGGAGCCGTTTCAAGGATACATTGTCTTTGTTCAAACTTTCAATCTCCATCTCATAACACGCGCCTTCACTGCCACAAAGGGCAATGCGCGCCCCTTTTTCCATGCGCATGACATGGTACATGTGGTGGAGAATGTCCGCGTTTTCAAGGGTCATGGTTGCTTGAATGGGCGCGTCAATGAAGTACTGTTGCATGGAATCCCTCATTTCATAATGTATAAAAGGCCGATGGTGCCCGGTCCGCAGTGCGAAGAAATGACGCACCCGGCCTCTGTTACATGGATATGATTGAAATAATCAAGCTTTTCAAGGGCTTCTTTGGCATACTCAGCCGGTTCAAAGGCTTCCGTATGCGTCACCATGATACATTCAGGGTCGATTGCATTCAAATGCCTCTCAACTTCTTTCAATTGAATCTTGAGGCCGTTTTTAATGTTTCCACGGGCCTTTTTACCAACCGCCATCTCCCCGTCTACGACGCGGATGATGGGCTTGATTCTAAGCATCGTGCCCATCAATGCGGAGATGGCATTGAGCCTTCCACCCTTGTAGAGGTATTCAAGGGTGTTGATGGTGAACTGGCTTCGCACCTTTGGCACCATCGCTTCAATGGCTGTCTTGATTGCCAGGGCACTTTGCCCCTCTTCTCTCAAGGAAGCGGCTTTTAACAGCAACAACCCTGAGCCTGAAGAAAGATTGGCCGAGTCCACGAGGTGCACTGAGTCACTTTCAAGTTCGAGCTTGGCGATGGACGCACTTTGAAGGGTGGAAGAAAACTTGCTTCCAATCCCCAGATAAAGAATCTCGTAGCCTTTATCCAAGTATTTCTTGAATACACGCTTGAAGGTTTCACTTGAGGTTGCGGCGGTTTTTGGCAAACTGCCGGTTTCCTTGACCAAGTCATACATGGTTCTAGCATTGAGATCGACCCCGTCTTCATAATACGTGCCATCCAGTTCCACATAAAGGGGCACGACTTCGATGTCGTGGGCTTCAATCAACTCGGGGCTGAGGTCACAGGTACTGTCTGTGATGAGTTTTAGCTTATCCATAACTACACCTTCCTAACTTTTACAGTATAGCGGAAAGCGACGCTTTTTTCAATCCCAACAAGGCAAAGAAAAAGTGGCAAACGCCACTTTTACTTTTTGAATTTGTTTTTGACTTTGTCCCAGATGGTGCCATCCGTTTTGAGATTGGTGTCCGCGAGGGCTTTCAAGAGTTTTTCCTGTTCCTTGGTGAGGTTGGTCGGGGTCATGACTTTTACAATGACATGTTCGTCCCCTTTTCTCTTGCTTCTGAGGTTTTGAACCCCTTTGCCACGCAAACGGAAGGTTTTGTGGGACTGGGTGCCTGCGGGTATTTTGAGTTTCACATCGCCATAAGGCGTTGGCACGACGATTTCATCCCCGAGTGCGGCTTGTGGGAACGTGATGGGCACTTCCACGATGACGTCATCACCATGGCGCTCGAAAGTCTCGTCTTCTTCCACCTCGAATACGATGTAAAGATCGCCTGCAGGGCCACCATTATGGCCTTTATGACCAAATCCCGGCATTCTCAGCTGGTTGTTGGTGTCCACACCTGGTGGTACGTTGACGGTGACGGTTTTTTCTTTACCGACCACGCCTTCGCCGCCACAGGTTTTACATTTGTTCTTGATTTTCTTACCAGTACCCCCGCATTCAGGGCAGGCTGCCTGTGTTCTTGTGCGACCGAAGAGGGTTTGTTGTTCCATCGTGACGGTGCCACTGCCCCCACACTTGTCACAGGTTTCTATGTCCTTCTTGCTTTCTGCGCCACTTCCGTGGCAGGTCGGACATTCTTCATATACGGTGGTTTTGA
>JAGYML010000054.1 GCA_018400615.1 bacterium
AATTTATAGATTTATGGTATATTATTATAAAATGCATGGGTCATCAAAGCGTTAAACAAGTGTAGGACCTTTGCTTATCAAAAAGTTTCAAGGTGCTTTAAAAATACCCGGGAAGTATTAGAAAGCAGGTGAAAACAATGGTTCGTTACATACTGATGCGTATTCTTTTTCTATTTTTAACATTGTTCATTGTTTTTACCATACTGTTTATTGTTGCGAGATTTGCGCAACTCGAAAGAATGGAAGTGCTGACCTTCAAAGACATTCCGTTTATGGAAAAACTCAAAATCACTTATCAGGATTATGTTTCCTATGTGAAAAATATTTTAACCGATTGGGACTGGGGCACTGATCGCAAGGGTCTGGATGCTTGGAATGAACTGGTTAAACGCAGTGACCTCACACTCAGACTGAACGCGGTAGCGTTTCTATTCTATACGGGCTTCGGTCTGATACTTGGAATCTTTGGGGCTTTATACAAGGGGACATTATTCGACAAAGCCCTCAATCTCTTGTTTTTATTTTTCAGTTCCATTCCAGCGTATGTAATGATCATGCTGCTTATTCTTTTGTTTGGATATTACCTTGAATGGTTTCCACCCTATGAGCCTCCAGCTTCAAATGGTCTTTTCATCGGTCTAAAGGGTTTGATCATACCAGTATTGGCTGTTTCCACTTATCCTCTGGTACAAGTTGCACAGCTTATTCGCAGTGAAATGACGGAAGCATTCAATTCGGATTACCTTTTGCTTCTTAAAACCAAAGGGCTCAATCAACGACAAATCGTATTCCATCATCTGATCAAACACAGCGTAGTTCCCGTCATCACTTCACTGGTACCAATCATGCTTTATGTGCTTGGCAGTTCGTTCATTGTCGAGATGGTTTATAGCATAAAGGGCATTACGGACTGGCTTTTCGCTTCCCTTTTCTTGAGCTCAGCTGATGTTTATTATCCATCCGTTGTGCTGCCACCTATGGTTTTGATAGGAACGTTTTTGACTGGAATTATTCTCTTTGTCGGCTTGTTGGTGGATATCGTCTATGGTCTTATGGATCCAAGAATTACCATGGGCGCCAAAAAGGCTCAAATGGATTGAATAAGAAAATATTGAATTTAAGAGTATAATCCGTCTGAGCCAAGCCGTGTCCATAAGCGGTGACCGAGAAATCGTGGAGGTTTGATTATGGAAAGAGTTAATGCGGTGTATGCATGTATTGTAAATGAGAAAAAACAGGTTTTGCTAGTCCATAATCGTGATGCGGACCAATGGTCTTTGCCTGGTGGAAAAGTAGAAGACGGGGAATATCTGGAAGATGCACTCATCCGTGAGACCCATGAAGAAACAGGGTATCACATTTCAGTGCATCAACTCATCGCTCTTAATGAATCCAAACTGCTAAAGTATCAGAAACATGCGATTTTCTTCACTTACAGATGCACTATTACGGGTGGTGTAGAACAAATCACTCTGCCGGATGAAATATCGAAAATAGAATGGGTGAGTATTGATAAAGCTGACAAAAGATTGCCTTATTACAAAAAGTCATTGTTGGATATGCTAAAAGATTCCGTAGACTATACAAATCAAGGTGAACAGTAAATAAGTGAATTGTGAATTGGCACCATATTTCTGGCTTCAAATAAAATAAGACATTCAAGAATGTTTGCAAGGAAAGGGGGAGATACTATGGAAAATCATTTAAAGGGAAAAAACTGGGTTTTGGCATCAATGGTTTTGATTGTTTTTTCAGCCGTTTGGACACTGGTTTCAACAACGGATTTGAATGTTATGGTATTTACAGCCGTTTATTCACTTCTAAGTATCGTTTTGGTAGTGCTTTGTTATAACGGATTCAAGCATAAGGATAGAAGATGGGCCATAGCCGCTATGGCAATTGGCCTCTTCATTGTGGGGATTGGTATTTTTGGAACGGCCCTCGATTTGACAAACGAAGTTTCTTTGGCAAGCGGCTTGGTTTTGTTTGTCGGAGGTATCATCGGTGCCAACAATTGACAACTGGATATAAATACCTGAGCATTTGAACATTCACCACAAAAGCCAAGACTAAGCACCTTGGACACTATGACTGGTTTTATTGATGCATTACGATGTTCTTTGACACCAGGGGCTGTAAAGAAAAAAATCTTTAGTGATTTCATTCTTGCAGTCCTTTTTCTTCTCTGAAAATATAAATATGGATAGTTTTTCCTGTACACAAGCATTTATATGGTTTTAGGGTTGTTGAATTAGTCTTCGTTTTTTGTTGTGGTATTTCTTCAGGTTGTATGTCTTGAAACTTGTCTTTGTGAATCGTCTGAATTGCATGTCTTTCTTGATGATTCCGAATGCACCTTCAACCTGGATGGTTTTTTGAATCAATATTTCGATTCCGAGTGGACGCTCAAGACTTTCTCGTACGGTTGCTTTCATTTTATCCATTTTCACCGCAGTAGTAATACGTGTCATACCGTCAATACGCTGCATCGACGGCCGGGTATAAAGGCTAGTCATCATGCATCTCATGATAGCTTTTCAAAAAGGGTTCGAGAGATTTTAGGTCATTACAGCCCTTATTTTGTATACTTTATGTAAAATATAATTGACTTATATTTGAAGTCACGGTATGATTTTATTGAGGAGGGTTGATATGGCTAAAAACCTGAAGATGAAAAGTGCTAGAGTACTGAATGATTTGACACAGGAAGCCTTGGCTGATCGTGTGAATGTCACCCGACAAACAATAAACGCCATAGAAAAAGGCGATTACAACCCAACCATAAATCTATGCAAAGACATATGTCGTGTATTAGGGGTAACACTGAATGATTTGTTCTGGGAGGAGAATGACAATGAATAAACAGTACGATGAAAGACAGATTTGGCTTAACAGCAAATATTCAAGGGAAGCGTTGTTTATCCTGATGGGTGCACTGTTTTTAAATGCCATCGTGAATAGTTTCTATGGACCATGGGCGGAACCCATGGTGGAGATGATCATACTTGTGGCGCTGCCTACACTTTATTTTTTAACACAATCCGTTTTCAACGACTCCTACCTAAGTAAAAAGGAGTCGCTCAAGAAAAATGCCATTTACTTCGGACTTCTCGGACTGCTCATGGCAGGGATGCCATTTGTTTACATTGATTTCAGTGATTTTCAAAATCAGGTAATTGTCAATGGACAACTCTCTGATAGATTGACGTTGTTTGTAGGGGGAACCCTTTTTCTTGTCGCTTCACTGGTTCACTTCATTAAGATTACCAGCTCTAAATACGAGTAAGAAGTTTTATAAAGTAAAACCAATTTTATGCTTTTAAAATCCGTGAACAAACGTCATAAAAATCATTTTCTATTCTAATCCGTAGACTTTTTTCGTATAATGAAAGAAGCTAAACAATACATAAATGTCTGCAAACTTAATTTTTTGAGACTGTTTTTTTGATATAAAAAGCAATGAGATTCAAATTATATATTATTACTGTGAAAAGAGGTTTGTATGCAAAAACAATTAACAGGCACTTATTGGGTACTGACTGCACTCGGCTTTATCGTACTTTCAGCTGTTTTGACAATCACCGCTGCAACTTCTCGTGAAGTCATCTTGTTTTCAGCTTTATTTTCAACACTGAGCGTGGGTTTAATTATCTTGTGTTTCAGAGGCTTTAAACAAGAAAGAAGAGAATGGGCTGTATTTGCGATAGCTTTTGGACTGGTTGTGACTGGTGTAGGTTTTTTGGGCACCGCTTTGGACCTTGTGAACGAAATGGCTTCTCTTGGTGGATTGGTGCTTTTCAACGGCGGATTGCGTGGCATCTATAAATAAGGGTTTTTCCATAGTCAATTTGAAGAATGACTAATGAAACCTGAATCCAGGATTTATAAACATACCATGATAAGCCTACGTTGCAAAGCCGATAAGAAATGCGAAAACCGCGCTATATACACTTCTGACATAAACGTGATTTTATAATGCATTTTATGGCGAGATATTTTCAGGAGTTTATTTACGTCTTTAATCAGTATTTGACGATTGCTCTGTTTATTCCTATGGTTATTACGGATTGGATGTATTGAATCTTTACAACTATCATTTTAATAAGCATTGGTTAACAAGAAACTGAATGACAGGGAGTATAAATTGAATCAAAAGTGGCTTTAAAATAGACTGTATAAATGGTTAAAATCCATTGATTATAAAGAATATTAAAATTAGCATACAGGTAAAACTTTGCCTGTATTTTTTATATGGAACATCCATTCAAAAAAATAAATTGACCACTTTGGTCAATGATGATAGAATTATATTGACCAAAGTGGTCATTCGCTTAGGAGGTGAGAGTATGTATGAGTCTTTTTATAAACTGAAGGCAATAAAGCGCAAAGCTGTTTTGAATGCAGCGATTGATGAATTTGTACAATATGGGTTTGAAAAGGCCTCTACAAATTCTATTGCACAAGAAGCAGGTATTTCCAAAGGCTCCTTGTTCAATTATTTCAAAAATAAAAAACAACTCTTTATTTATTTAATTGATTACGCAATTACCGTTATTGAAAAACTTTATGATCAAATAGATTTAAGTGAAAAAGACCTTTTCAAACGACTGGAAAATATTGGTCTTCAGAAACTTGAGATTCAAAGTGCTCATCCAAATATTTTCGACTTTTTAAAAACAATCAAACAAGAAGACTCCAATCAAGTAAAGGATTTTATAGATAGTAAATTTGACTCGCTAACGAACGAGGGACTCAATTTGATATACAAGGGTGTAGATTATACGAAATTCCGCGATGATATTGATATAGAAAAAGCGATAGAAGTCCTGAACTGGACAATGTTTGGATTTTCTGAACGCGCATTGAAAAACCTTGATACGTTTAAACACATGGATGAAGTAGGTAAAAAATATATGAACGAGTGGCAAGCGTATTCGGATTTCTTAAAAAAATTGTTTTATAAATAGCACAAAACGTGGAGGAGGCTTGATTATGAATGTTATCAAACTGGAGAATGCAACAAAGCAATTTGGAAATGTTGTTGCTATGGACGGTATTAATCTGACTGTAGAAGAAGGGAAAGTGCATGGGTTTATCGGTCCTAACGGGGCAGGAAAAACTACAACCATCAGGGTGATGCTTGGTATTTTAAAGCCGGATAAGGGGCATTCGACAATTTTGAATATGGATTCATGGAAGGATGCCGTTAAAATCCATAAAAGCATCTCTTATGTTCCGGGAGATGTTTCTTTATGGCCGAATTTGGGAGGCGGAGAAGTTGTAGATTTCTTTGCAAACTTGAAAGGTGGCATCGATGAAGAGAAAAAACGTGAGCTCTATGAAAAATTCAATCTTGATCCTTCCAAGAAATGCCGCACTTATTCTAAAGGAAACAGACAGAAAGTAGCGCTTGTCGCCGCCCTTGCTAGCAATGCCGATATTTATATTTTTGATGAACCGACCAGTGGGCTTGACCCTTTGATGGAAAGTGTGTTTCAAGAGTATGTGGAACAACTGAAAAAAGCGAACAAGACTGTTTTTTTATCTTCACATATCCTGAGTGAAGTGGAAAAACTCTGTGATGTGATTTCCATCATCAAAGATGGTCAGATAGTCGAATCGGGTACGCTTGATGAACTTCGGTATCTCACTGGTATTGAAATTACCCTGCAGACTGCGAAGCCAATCCCTGAACTTGCGAACCAAGAGGGGGTCACCGATTTAAGAGTTAGTGAAAATGCCATTAATCATTACAGGTTTATGCTTGATACCAGTCACTACAGTGATTTAATCAAATACATTGGTGCTTATGAGGTAATCAGACTTGAAAGTGCTCCGCCTAAACTTGAAGACTTGTTTATACGTCACTATGAGAAGTAGGGGAAGATGATGAAAAAAGCTTATTTTCATAATGTTTTCAAAATTGTGGGTTTCACTTTAAAAAGGGATAAAACAAAACTGATTATATGGGTATTGGCCCTTACGCTTTTTGATATGTATGCACTGCCTTATATGAACTCAATGTATCCGACGCAAGCTGCGAGAGAATCGCTCCTTTCAGTCATGCAAAATCCAGCAATGATGGCGATGTTCGGATCGGGTTATGGACTGGACAATTATACTTATGGGGCGTTTTATGCCCATATGATGACTGTTTGGCTAGGGCTTTTCAATGGCGTCATGGCCATCATGATCGTATCCAAGCACTTAAGGGCTGAAGAAGAAGAGGGCCGCTACGAAATGATCAGAAGTCTGCCAGTTGGAAGAAATGCAAATCTGCTCGCTTCCATGATTGTGATGGTGATTGCTTTTGTGTCATTTGCAATATTGAAAGTTGTTGCCTATTTAGTGGTTGGGGTTGAGTCCATCACACTTGCTGGTACCCTCAACTTCTCAGTTGGGCTTATGCTTTTTGGACTCTTTTTCTCAGCCATCACAGCGGTCATAGCCCAAATCTTTCAAAGTAACAGAAATGTCATGGGGGTTGGTTTTGCATCCCTTGTAGGCTTTTATCTTCTTTTTTCAATAGGCGTATTGTCATCTAACATTCTCTTATGGCTGTCTCCTTTTCAATGGTTGGTGCATTCGCAGTCTTTCGTGAACAATCTTTACTGGCCGAGTATGATATTGCTTGCCATGACTGTGGCAATTGCGTTTCTTGCACTCTATTTAAGCAGTATCCGAGATCTTGATGCTGGACTATTGAAACAAACATCCAAAAGGCATAAAGCAAGTACCAAAATCAAAAGACCGTTTGGGTTTGCACTCAAGTTATCAATGGCGCTCATTATATGGTGGTTTATCGCCATGTTTGTTCTGGGAGCCTCGTATGGGTCCATATTCGGAGACATTGAAACCTTTGTATCGGACAATGACATGTTATCGAGTCTTTTACCTGAAGACTCTGATTATCCAACCTCAGTGCTGTTCATGAA
>JAGYML010000055.1 GCA_018400615.1 bacterium
AAGACCCCATATCGCCAAGGCGATCCAAAACAGTTACCCCGAGTATTCTCACAACTATATCTTCGACACGTTCATAGGCGACCATACGAAAGCCTATGTGCCCTCCACCGAACTCCCTCTCAAGGAGGGTATTGACCTTTTGAAAGCCCATGGCGCCCTTGTGGTACTTGCCCACCCCGTACTTTTGAAACCCCATATCCACGACGCGGTATTGGCCCACGACTTTGATGGCATTGAAGCCATCTATTCGCAAAACGATGAGTCCGATACCCACTTTTACAAGGCGTATGCCAAAACCCACAATCTGCTCATCACCGCAGGCAGTGATTTTCACGGTATTGTCAACGACAAATCCCATGGTGATATCGGAGATGTGACCCTTGAAGGCGACGCACTTGATGCGTTTTTGAAAGCGTTGGATGCCCGTTAAATCAAAAAAAGGCCTGACCCACATTTTCAACGTGGGTCAGGCCTTTTTTACACGCAATCACAGAAGCCATGTAATCAACAATGGAACCGTGAGCATGGCAAGCGCGTTGCTGAGAAAATTCATGAATTCACTGTCAAAGAAGTGAAACCGCTTTGAGGTGCGTTCTGGATCCTGTTTTTGCCTTAGGGTGTTCAAGAGACTGTCAATGAGTGCGGTCAGTATGCCTGTGAAAAATACAATCACTATCTGCATGAGCACGCCTGAAAGCACATATTGATAAAGGCCAAAGGCGAATGCGACCACGACGGCCCCAAGGATTCCATAAAGGGTGATGCCTCCAGGGGTGCCTTTTTTAACGCGTTTGAACGTTGGTAGGATTACAGGGGATTGCCCGTATTGTTTACCGATGATGCTCGACCAGGTATCGGCCGCGGCGCCCGCAAATGAGGCGGTCATGAAAAGAAGCCAGATGCTATCTTCCAAAAAGAAAAAGAGCATGGTAAAGAAAAGCCCGATAATGCTTTTGGCAATGACTTGTCTCGCCGAGCGGCCTTCATCTTCGGTGTCAGTGAAGGCTATGAAGCTCGCGGGGATGAAAAAGAGCATCAGCGGGACGTAACTGGCCCAGCCGCCAAACCCATAAATGAGAGTTCCCACGACGAGTGCTGAAAAACTGCCTGACGTGTTCAACGCCTCTTTGTGAAAGGCATAAAGCACCACAGCGAGACTGATAAGAAAACCGATAATGAATGCATCCATCATAAAAGCCACACTCCAAGAAAGAGTACCATGAGCGGTACACTGATATTGTCTAGTCCTTTGGTGAAATAAAGTTCACTTAATGCGGTTGCCCCCGCGATGATGAATACGGGAACACCTTGTTCTGGAAACAGGGTAAGCCCGATTAAAAAGGTGATGAGAAACATGGTGAGGACCCCAATCACAGTCTTGTCGCCGTAAAGTTTCACACGCCCGAAGAAGGTCCCCAAGAGGGCACTGAGTCCGTCCCCATACCCCATGGTGAGGGCTGCGAAGAAAACGACTTTTTGCATCCCTTCATTGAATAGGAAAAAGGTAAGGATTGTAAGACTGACCGCATAAAGCACACTGCCGTATTCTGTAAGTCCGTTTCTTGGTTTCATGAATTCAAGGACCTTGTGTCTCGCGACGAAGGCATTGATGAAGATGAAGGAACCAGGCACAATGATGGCCAAGTGCCATGTGTCAAATAGAAGCGGTGCCAGTAAAATCCAGTGCACCACGGTGATGTGCAGAAATTTACGTGCCCCCTCACTGTGAATGAAAGGCAGTTTGGAAAGCAAAAAAGAGGCGCCGACCAAGGCGCCTATAAAACCATATGAAAGGCCTAAGCCCAGCATGGTTACTTAAGGCCTCTTTTTTTGAGTTCGCTTTGAATCTTGCGTCTTAAGAGCCATTTGCGGAATTTACCGAGTGAATGGCGTTTGGTGATATTGTTGTAGCCGTTTTTACGGATTTCAAGCAACAACCCTTCATAATACTTGAGGGCAGTGAAAACGGGCTCTACTGAGTCTTTGTCAAAGTATTCAAGCGCTTCAAAGAAATGGTTGTAGTCTTCAAGAGCCTTTTCAATATACTTTTCAACCATGCTTCGGTATTCCGGCGTGACAATGCCGGTCCTGAGTGTCTTGATTTTTATCTTGTTTTGTTCCATGGTGTCTTCAGGGAAGTAAAGGCGTCTGTCAATGAGATCGTTGCGAACGTTTCTGAGCATGGTCGTGATACTCAAGGCATGCGCAAGCTTGACAGCTGAACTTCTAAGAGCCTTGGGGTTTTCCTTGAAGGCTTTTTGTGCCAGAACCGGCAACAGCATCTTCGTGAAATTGCCCATGGTCTTGGCCGCGTAGTTTTCAAGATCCTCGTCGGTCTTGATTTCTTTTTGGTAGTAGTCATCCTTGAGACCATCGAGGAGTTCCATGTAAGGCGTGATGTCTGTGGGAAACGCCATGACGCTTTCATAGAGCTTTTGGTAGAGTAGCTTCTCAGGGACCTGCCCTTCGAAGGTGTCCTTGGTATCCTTTTTCATGGTCTGAAGAAGTTCAAGATCCTTGTCCTCACGGACAGCTTTTTTAGCGGTCTTGTAAAACGCATAGATGGCGAATACGGCATTTTTCTTTTTTTCAGGCAACGTACTCAGTGCTTCATGCAGTGCGGGTTCCTTTTCAATGAATTGTTCAATGTTTTCCATGGTGGAATGCCCCCTTTTATCGCTTTTATTATAGGGCAAAAGCACTCAAATGTAAACGGAAACCCTTAAAACCAGCGCATCCGTTTGAAAAGGGCGACCATGAACACGGCCACAAGGAAACACGCACCGATGAAAAAACCAAGCGCGTATTCATATTCAAGCACTTCGAAATGCACAAAATTCATCCCGAAGAAGCCAGTTAAAAAGGAAAGGGGAATGAAAATCGCTGAGAAAAGGGTCAAGGTGGTCATGATCTGGTTCATTTTATGGGACTGGTTGTTCATGTGCAAATCCAGCAAATGGCGCATGAGTTCCCTTGATTCATAAAGTTCACTGTCCAGGCGGGCCAGATGGTCGATGAGATCATCAAAGAACGGAAACGTATCAGGGTGAATCAAATCACTTTTCTTGTGAACGCCACGTGAGAGCTGTTCATAGATGGGGGTGACACTGTTTTTAAGTGCGAGAAGTCTTTTTCTGATCAAATAAAAGGCTTCCTGGTTGACGGTTTTGGTTTCAAGGATGCCTTCTTCGAACCGTGCCCCTTCATCACTCAAATGGTCATAGACATTCAAGTGGGTATCGGTAATGCTGTCAAGCAGTTCATAAAAAAGGTAATCGATGGAGCGTTTTCTCGTTTCACTGCTTTTTTCAATCACGCTCTTAAGAGGCGTGAGGAATTCAGGTTCGGTTTCATGAAACGTGAAAAGGACGTGGTTTGTGAGTATGGCAGTAAAATAATCCTCTTTTACGCCACCCTCTTTTAAATACGTTACATCCATCGCGACGAATAGGCTTGTATCACTGAGTTCTATCTTGTCTCTTTGAGAGACATTGAAGACATCTTCAATGATGAGCGGACTGACGTGATAGGCTTCTAACATTTGCTTGATTTTGGGAACGTCACTCAGACCCACGACCTTGATGTGGTGTTTCACTGAATCGTCTTGCCCATGTCCCTGGTGGGTCTTGAATACTGTCTCACTAAAGTGCGTGTCCGTGATGGACGTGGGGATGTTTTGATGGACCCCACTGTATTTATACGATTTAGGGGTAAAATAATTGGCTATTTTCATAATCGCCCTCCTCCCTCATAGTATAGCATGGAAAGGGTTATTCGCTCCAACGCTCGAAATCAGGTGAATTGGTTTCATAGTCCCAGTAATAGGCGTCAAGGGGGCCGTGCATGCCACGCGCTTCTTCGCGCGCCAGCGCTTCACCCGCGTGCATCCATTCATTGTAAGTGTCACCGCCATAGACGGTCACATCGGTTTCACCAGCCCCGAATTCATACTCGACAGTGCCAAGGCCATGGCGTACAATGGTATAATTGAGCAGTTCGAAGTCTTCAGTGGACTCCATTTTGACCCACACCCATGCAAGCAGTCTGTCGTAATTGCCAGTCAGGTAATCACCCGGATCTGTTTGAAGCACGATTTCTTCTGCGTTTGAGAGTCTTTCACACGTATAAACAGAGGCAGTCTTGCCCCATTCCTCTTCGCCTCCATCAAACGTTTCAGGGGTGTCGACATTGAGGTAGCGGGTACTGTTCGCATAGCTTTCAATGCGCGAATCTATTTCACTTGGATACTCGAAAACGGAGGTATCTCCGTCAGTACAGTTCTCAAGAGCACTCATGAATGCGCCTCCGCCTCCAAAGGTATCACTGCCCTCTTCGCTGTAGAGAGGCAAATCATAGTAGCGTTCATCAAGACGTGGGCCGTCGTATTCAAATGGGTTTTCTTCAGGAAAATAGGTTGAAGAAGTGACAGGCGCCTCGGCTGTCACTTCAACGTCATCCTTGTGAGAGAGGAAAAACATCAATTGGGCGTTGTGTTCACTGAGGGTGGCACGAAGGTTCACAGTGTCTCCCACACTGAGCGTGTCAAAGTCCAAACGGTTTTGAGCCTGGTTTTCATGTTGGTGTACAGGCATGCTCACGCCGTTTTCATTTTCCACAGTAAAGACCTGAGCCTCTTTATCGATAGCTGTGATGGTGAGATGACTGTATTCATTGAGCAACCCGGTATCGGTGATGGTGAGTTCATCAAAGGGAATCGAATGCACGGTGGCCTCGTATTGGTCATAATCCTCAGGATTTTCAATGTTCTTGGCATCGAAGTTGGTGAGATGAAGCCCTTCAAAGTCTTTGGTGTCATAGGCGAACTGGGCATCTTCGATATGGACTTTGTAGCCTACGTCAAGTGCGGATGACGAGTCGTGTCCGAGGTTGAAAAACAGGCCGTGTTCACCGTCCATGGACTGAATGAAGGGGTGGGCGCCCAGTTTTGAAGAGACAATGCCTTCCACGTTCACACGTTTGAGGTAATAGTCTTCAGGGTTTGTTACAAGTTCTTCAATGGTAACCTCAATAGGATCACCATAATAAAAATCAGGATCCTCTTCACCGTGAATGCGAATCTCCAGTTCCTTGGCATTGGAGAACGCTTCATTCATTTCCTCGCCGTATTTGAGTCCTGCGACCCCACTGGCTGGTGCGAATCCTTGTTCAATCATTTCAAGATTGAGGAGGCGTCCGTCCACCCAAACGTATCCCAGGTAGCGTCCATACGTTCCTTTTCTTTCACTGTTTGGGTCACTTTCAAGCACGATGGTCTCGGCATTGCGCATGAGTTCACACGCATGCTCCCCTGCAGGTATGCCCCAGGGTTCGATGACATGGCCACTTTCAGGCGTATCCATTCCCAAAAAGCGCACAGTGATAATCTCACCATCCACTTCAAAGTTTGCGGTGTCGCCGTCGTTGCATTCACTGAGCGTGGCTTCGCCTACGCCGTCTTCAATAAAGGCCTTGTTTTCATATTCAAGGTCCATTTCGAGTGTGTCCGTAACGGGGGTTTCCCCTTCTTTAAGTTCATAGCCCTCATCTTCACTACAGGCATTGAGGGTGAAAAGCATTAGAAGCGTTGCGATGAATAGGGATGTTTTTTTCATTTTTAACCTCTCCTTTAACAGGGTATTATAACACTTTTTTCGTGAAGCGAAAGGGATTGCAGTAAAATTCATGTGGTTGAGCCTTACATGATGTATAATAGGGGTAGTTAGCTGAAAGAAGGTGCCACGATGCTTAACTTGAAAAAAGTATCCATGCTCGCCCTCACCATGATGATTGTTTTGACGCTCAGTGGGTGCGCATTTATTGAAGAATTTGATTTTGAGAGTGAAGAATACGCGCTCGAGGATTCCATGTTGGAATCCCGTTCGCTTCTTAGACGTGCCAACGTCGGAGTCAATGTGGAATACAAGGAAGACGGAGTCTTTTTTGACCGTCAGGCAGAATCACAGGGAAGTGGTGTCATTTTCCTAAAAGACACCACCCATTACTACGCCCTTACGAATTTCCATGTGATTGATCCTGGGGATTACGATACGACTTTGGTGAACGTCATCCCTTCGATGGTGGAAGATGAAATTGAAGCGGAGGTTATTACCATGGATCCAAGCCGGGATTTGGCCTTGCTCAAATTTGAAATCGGATCTTTTGACCTCGGGGTCATTGAAATTGTGGACAATCCTGAACTCGAAAGAAACCAGATGCTTTTGGCTGTAGGGAATCCCAGTGCGGTGAATTCGATTGTGACCTATGGACAGTACCTTGGCATGGTGGAAACGGGCGACGTTGATTTCGATGTCATCTACCATAGCGCCCTGATTTATCCTGGGAATTCCGGAGGGGCCCTTACGAACATCGAAGGTCAGTTGATTGGCATCAACACCTGGGGAGTTGAAGGCGAAGAAGAGAAAAGTCTTGCCGTGCCTTTGGAAGAAATCCTTGCATTTTTAAGAGAGAGCGGTTTTGATGAAGAACAGGAAGAATCATTGGAAACCGCGAAAGGACTGATTGAATGAGTAGCATACTGATTACCGCATTTGAACCGTTTGGAGGCGATGAACTCAATCCTTCAGAAGAAATACTGAGAGAGTTTCCCGAATACCTTTATGACAGGAAAGTCGTGAAGGCGACTTTGCCTGTCATCTACAACCATAGTTTTGACAGGCTCCTGCCTTTGATTGAAAAGCATGAGCCGGATGTTATCTTGTTGCTTGGGTATGCCAAGGGCAGAAGCCATGTAACGGTTGAGCGAATCGGCATCAATATCTGTGACTCACCTCAGCCCGATGCCCTTGGCAATGTGCTTTCCAACCGCCCGATAGTAAAAGGTGGGGCAGACGGACTCTTCTCCACTTTGCCA
>JAGYML010000056.1 GCA_018400615.1 bacterium
AGTTAATGGCTGTACCACCTCTTAATGCTAGATTCCTTTTAAGCATTGGCATTGTATTTATGAACCTCAAGATATCATAAAACCTCGATACTTTTTCCAACGTATCGCGATTAAACCCTAATTCTCTAGCTTTATTTCCTAAATAAACTTTGTCGTATTTATACAATGTCATCGTCCGCATTGTAAGACCTTACCGGTTCCATAACCTGCCAGTTTTTATTGTACTTGGAGTCACGATCAGAACCATCAACCAAATAAACGACCCCTTGTTTCATTTCAGATTTGCATGTATCGAAGAATTTATCTGTAAGGCCAAACTTATCTTTGTATTTTTCAAGGATATAACCGGATTTTTGATAGAGAGATTGTATATCATAGGCATTCAGGTATTCCAATAGTTTATCTTCGTTCAAATACTGAACTGCTTCAAAGGCATTGGCTAATTCTTCATACCCGGTAATCTTGTTAATTTGATAAATACTATCAACAAAGGTTCTTTCAATATCTGTCAAACGGACGTTTAGTGTGTTTTTTGCCGTGATAACTCCCTCATTGATCTTGGGAGCCACATACTTGTAGTGAATTCCTTGAAATTCAAAGTGATTGAACCTGCTTTTAGAAGAAACATACACTTCATTAAACACCTGGTTGGACAAGCCGTGGTATTCAAGAGCACTGTGATGAGATAAATAGGCATCTTTTCTTAAAGCGCAGGCAATTTGATACCGATTGGCTATGATCAAGCCAGTTGATAAATCGACTGGAGAGTAAATATTCTTTCTGACTTTCACGACATAGCCTTTTTTCATGTATCTATTGATTGCTGAATACGCAGTTTTCAAGTTTCCAGTCAATCTTTCTATCATTTCCATATTAAATACAGGATACTTCGATAGCTCTTTTAACAAATCCATGCAATCACCTTCAATTTATCCACGATTATTTCTTAACCCAAAGAATAGTGTGTAATATTTAAAATATATTTTAATTTTAACATGAAAGTTTTAATATGTAAAGATTAACGTGCGTAATATAAAAAAATCTTGGTATTTAAAAAGGCTACTTGAAATGCAAGCCATCATTAGAGAATTTTGATATTATGTATCGATTTATAAGATAACCAATGAATGTAAATCAAATTGAATTGCATGCATAAGCTCTAAATATGTCCAAAAACCTCCATAAAAAAAGATACAGAATTTCTCCTGCATCTTAATCGTATTTTTTATCATGAAAACCATGCGGTCTTCAAAGATTTCACGTTTGAGGACCTGGATGTTCTTGTCTTTTTTGAAGAGCTTCACGACTTTTTTCTCGGAATAGCTTCTTTCTGTAAGACTTGATTGTCTGTCACCGATTTCAAAGGTGTGTTTTACGGTGCAGTCATCGTCGAGCAGATTCGCTTTCCAAAGAAGGGGGCCTTCATTGGTGTCGATGGTTTCTTCGAAGTTCTTGTAGGTTTTGATAAAGTCACACCTGAGGATATCGAATATCAGGATGCCCCCGGGCTTGAGTGCGTCAAGCGCGTTCATGAACGCCTTTTTGAAATGGTCGAAATCCGGTGAATGGTTGAAAACGTCCAAGGTCGCAAGAACCACGTTGTATTGTTTGTCCAATGCATCATGCATGTCATGGACGAAGAAGTTGATGGTGAGGTTTTCGCCTTCCGCTTTCTTTTTGGCAGTTTCAAGCATCGTGCTGTCTATGTCGCAGGCATCCACACTGTCCACATCTGGTGCGACGGCTCGGGCCATCAACCCACTGCCACACCCAAGATCCAATACATCGCCTTTCAGATAAGGCTTGATGGTGTAAAGGAGCTGTTTGAAAAGCGCGTCATCCATGCTTGCTTCATAAATCGGCGCAAGCAGGGTGTAGGGCTTCACTCTGTGTCCTCGAGTTTGGGCACGTCGTGCCACATTTTCTCAAGGTTGTAAAATTCGCGTTCTTCTTTGCTGAAGACGTTCACGATGACGTCTCCCGCATCGATGAGCACCCATTTTTCACTGTCTTTGCCTTCGATGTTCGGGGTTGGCAGGCTTGCTTCATCGAGTGCGTTCTTGACGCGCATGATGGCCGCTTTGAGTTGGCGAGGGTTTCTTGCACTGCTTATCAGGAAATAATCGAAGAAAGGGTTCTGTTCACGCACGTCATAGATGACGATGTCTTCTAGTTGAAGGTCTTCGAGTGTGTCCTTGATGATATGGAGTTTATCCATTGTCAGCCTCCGTGACGAGATCCCTGTAGAATTCGCGGGCTTCATAGGCCTGGTCCGGAATCGCTTCACCTTTGTCTTCGAAGAGTTCGATGGATAGATCAATCGCCTTGAATATGGCGAGATCAAGATTGTCAAACGCAATCTTGAAGACTTCCTTGCTGTTTTCATAGGGCCTGTTTGGCTCGATGTAATCGGCAATGAAGATAATCTTCTCAAGCAGGCTCATGTCTTTGCGTCCAACGGTATGGTTCTCAACAGCCTTGATGATATCGGGATTTTTAACGCCATAATGCTCTTTCGCGAGTGCCGCGGCAGAAAAGCTGTGCCATAGGGGAACACTGAAGTTTTCAAGGATTTCTTCACCGTAATGTTTAAGTATGATTTCCCTGTGTTCCTCTTCGGTGTAGTGTTTGGTGATGTCGTGAACCAATGCGGCGATTTCCACGTTTTCCATGGAGGTCCCGTGCTGGTGTGCAAGGATAACGGCCGTACTCCTTACGCCGTAAATGTGTTTGAGTCTTTCTTCGTCTTCAGCGAATAGGCTGTCAACATCTTTTTTTACTTCTGCGAGTATCATTAAATCAACGCCTCTCTTTGGTATGCCGTAATGCCATACGGGGTATATAGTCTTATAATGCCTGAGCCCTTGACGGTGATAAAGCCAAGGCCAGGAATGACGATGTCTCTTTTTTGTTCTCTATCAAGTGGAAACTGATGAACTTTGAATTTTAATTCCTCATCCTTTTCAAAAGGTGGAGTGAGAAGGGTGGTGACGTGCTTGTTGTAAAAGTCAGTCGCATTCAGCATTTTGGTTCTGTGAACCGCTACGTTCTCGCTCACATTGACCACGAAGGAACTTGGAAGTCCTTTGATGAAATCAATACGGGCAAGGCCACCAAGGAAGATTGACTGGTTGACTTCAAGTTGGAAGACAATCGGTTTCACTTCACGCGTGGGCTGAACGGCCTTTTGACTCTTGAAATCAAGGTAACTGCTCAGGTGGTTGGACTTGAAGAGTCCCGGGGTATCATAAAGTGTAGAATTTTCAAAGGGAATGGGGATAAATCCTTGTGTGGTACCGGTTGCGTAAAACGTCGTAATCGGTGAGACGCTTTTTTCCGCACTTGCCTGGATCATGTGATTGAGCAACGTGGATTTTCCTGCGTTCGTGGCACCGACCAAATACATATCTCTTCCGTTTGCGGCGCTTACGAGTTTGTCCATCAGCCGATCGATGTTCCAGTTCTTTTTCGCACTGACGATGACTATATCAATGGGCTTGATGCCGTAATCTGAAAGCACTTTTCTAAGGGTGTGCTCAATCTTGGAATCCCGTACGTTCTTGGGCAGGATGTCTCTTTTGTTTGCGACAATGAATACACGACCTGAAGTCGGGAGTTTCGCAATTGAAGGAATAATGGACCCTTCAATGTCAAAAAGATCGATGACCTTCACAATCAAGGCATCATGATCAATCGAATCCAGCATTTCACGGTAGTCGTTCTCACCAAGTTGAGTCGGAATGACTTCACCATAGTTGCGCATTCTAAAACAACGTTTGCAATATATCTCTTCGTCTTCTTTTATGGGTTTCGGCGTATAGAAGGGCTTGTTTTCATCATCATTTTGGAGAATTCCGCCGCAGCCTATGCAGCGAATATTTTTTTCATTGGGCATGGAATCACCTTTCATCGAGATCGAGTTTAAAAAAACGATCCGGGTCTTTCTTGGCTATTTTTTCTAGCATTTTATTTTCAACTGAGCGGTTAAGTCTTGTATACCATTTTTCAGTTTTTTTCTTGATGGGTTTAACGAGACAAACGTCAATATCCGTACGATTGGCACCGAATACGTCGGTCATGAGCTGATCGCCCACAACGAGTGCCTGATGTTTGTCAAAGCGACTGTTTTTTATTTTGAGGGCTTTTTTAAAGCCTGATTTAAGCGGTTTTTTAGCATGCCAGAGACCTGGCAATTTCAAAGCTCTCGCTATCGGTTCGATGCGGTCTTTGTTGTTGTTGGAGAGGAGTACGATTTCAAACCCGGTTCTCTGAAGGCCTTCAAGAAACGCGACCAGGGCTTTTGGAGGAAGGGTTTGATCATAGGGCATGAGCGTGTTGTCAATATCGAGAATCAACAGACGTTTGCCTTCCTTGTAAAAAAAATCGAAATCTATGTCTTCGATTCTTCGGACGTTGCATTTTGGGATGAATTTTTTATACGGTAGGAACATGTGAATCATGGCGTGCCTCCTAGTCCTTCTTGTATAGTATACTAAATAAGTCGAAATTTGTCACGTGTTGTGTGCCTTAAATAAGTACGCGTGCGTAAAAAAACCGCTCTTTTGAACGGTTAGGGACGCATGGTGGTGAAAGCCGTATGAGCGTTTCTGAGTTCTACTCTCATTGACTTGTAATTTGGATAGAGTTTTTCCAGGCTTTGATAGAAGGCTTTGGAATGATTCTGATGGGTGAAGTGTGCAATTTCATGCGCATATATGTAGGTTAGATAATGCAATTCATAATGTACGAAAACCCGGTTGATTGTGATGGTCTTGTGTTTTGGGTTTGCACTACCGAAACGGCTTTTCATATAGCGGGTCTTGAACATGACCTCATGGTCGCAAAGTTCTGGGAACTTATTTCTATAATAAGCGTGAATACTTTTGAGTTCGTGTTTTAGAATTTTGTCTATTTCGGTTTCCAAGGCTTTTGCGATGGATGTATCGACTTGTTTGCGGGTATTAAAAACATACTGATCACCACAGTCTTCAAGAGCGTCATCAGACCCTTTTTTTACTACAAGGGGTTTTTTCACACCGAAAAGCGTGAGAAACTCAGAAGGATAGAGTGCGTCTTTGGGGTTGAGTGTTCTTGGCAGTGCTTTAATAGCGCGGGCGTTCTCCCTGATAAACGCATTGATGCTTCTTTTGGACATTCTCTTTGGAGCGGTGACAAGGTAATGGGTTTGTTTTGCATGAACCCTTATGGTTTTCTGCTTTTTGCGTTTGACGATTTTTACTGGCATGTCGAGCATATCAGACCACCTTGGCTATGATGGCCTTCAAAGCTTTTGCGACCTTGGTCGCAGACAAGGCCATGTGACTTTCGTAATCATCCATCTGATGCTTTGAATCCAAAGTGTCCGAAATACTTCTAAGCGTGATAAAGGGTACGTTTTCCAAGTAAGCAACGTGTGCGATGGCCGCTGCTTCCATATCCACAGCGTAAACTTCTTCCATATCGAGCGCTGGATTGATCTGGCTTGCATTGTTCAAAAACACATCACCAGAAACGATGCGTCCGCTCTTGTAGGGAAACTGAAGTTTATCAAGTACGTCTTCAGCGAGTGTGAAGGTTTCCTTGTCTGCTTTAAACTTGAGCGGCGCGTTTGGAATCTGCCCATATTCATAGTTGAATGCGCGTACGTCCACATCATGATACATGACATCTTTGGCAACCACAATATCTCCTACATTCGTGTTAACGCCTCCGGCCACTCCGATGTTGATAAGCAGATCAGGGCGTTCATGATTCAAATAAAGCGTGGTCTTATGAGCAGCATGGACTTTTCCAATGCCACTTTGAATCATCGAGACGGTATGGTTTTCCTGTTTAATCTGGTGAACCGTGTACCCGTTTTTTTCATACGTATCCACAAAATCATACAAAGCTTTGAAAGCGACAAGCTCTGAATCCATTGCGAAAATGATGGCTATGTTCATGGGAATTCCTCCTAATCAAAAAAAAGAATGGAAGCCATTCTTTTTCATGTATGTTAGTTAGGGACTTTGACATCTACAATCTTGATGTTGATGACTTTTCCAGCGTCGGTACGTCCTGGGACGGTTTCGCCTTTTTTATGGCCAATAACGGCGCGTCCTACTGGAGATTCATTTGAAATCTTCTTGTTGAAGGGATCGGCTTCAAGTGAGCCTACGATGGTGTAGTCTTCAGGATCTTTATCATTGATTTTAAGCGTGACGGTCTTGCCGATTGCGACTAGGTTTTTCGCATCGGTACCGTTGCTTTCGATGATTTCAACGTTTTTCAGGATGTTTTCGATTTCACGGATTCTCTGCTCGTTACGTGCTTGATCATCTCGGGCTGCGTCATAGTCTGCATTCTCTGAAAGATCGCCTTGTGCACGCGCTTCCTTAAGCGCTTCAAGAATTTTTTCACGGTCTTCGGTTTTGCGACGTTCAAGCTCTTCTTCGAGTTTTTGCTTGCCTGCTAAGGTCAGTTGATAGGTGTTGTTTTCCATAAGTATTCCTCCTAGGTTAAGGGTATTGTATCACGTTTTATATGCGGTGGCAATTTTAAGATTGCACTTTTCTCAGGATGTCGTAAGGACCCATTTCAAAGGGTGCATCCATGGTGAGCATTTGCTTGGGATGACGGGCGACGGCGACTTTTTCTCCATCTTTGGTCTTCAGGTTTCTAACCTGGAAAGTGAGGACCTCCCCTGAAGGTGAAAAACGCT
>JAGYML010000057.1 GCA_018400615.1 bacterium
AAAAAAGACGCCATCAACGGATGACGTCTTTGAATAATTGAAATTATTCGATGATTTTTGAAACAACACCGGCACCGACTGTGCGGCCACCTTCGCGGATTGAGAACTTGGTACCTTGTTCAAGCGCGATTGGGTGAATCAATTCAACGTTCATTTCCACGTTGTCACCAGGCATGACCATTTCAACGCCTTCAGGCAATTGAATGACGCCAGTAACGTCTGTGGTACGGAAGTAGAATTGTGGGCGGTAGTTAGAGAAGAACGGCGTATGACGGCCACCCTCATCTTTGGATAGTACGTAAACTTCTGCATGGAACTTGGTATGTGGTGTCACACTACCAGGTTTTGCAAGTACTTGTCCACGTTGGATATCGTCGCGAGTTACCCCACGAAGAAGTGCGCCAATGTTGTCGCCAGCTTCTGCTTTGTCAAGAAGCTTACGGAACATTTCAACACCGGTTACGACAGTCTTGCGAGTAGGTCTGATACCTACGAGTTCAACTTCGTCCTGTACTTTGACAGTCCCACGATCCACACGGCCTGTCGCAACAGTTCCGCGTCCAGTGATGCTGAATACGTCCTCAACAGGCATCATGAATGGTTTGTCAGTATCACGTACTGGGTCTGGGAAGTAGTCGTCGACTGTGTTCATGAGTTCAATAATTTTGTCCTCATGTTCAGTATCGCCATCAAGTGCTTTAAGAGCAGAGCCTTGAATGACTGGAACGTCATCCCCAGGATAGTCATATTCACTAAGAAGTTCGCGAACTTCCATTTCAACGAGTTCAAGCAGTTCTTCGTCGTCCACCATGTCAGTTTTGTTCAAGAATACGACGAGTTTTGGAACGCCAACCTGACGTGCAAGCAGGATGTGCTCACGAGTTTGTGGCATAGGTCCGTCTGCTGCGCTAACAACCAGGATAGCTCCGTCCATTTGGGCGGCCCCTGTAATCATATTCTTAACGTAGTCAGCATGGCCTGGGCAGTCCACATGCGCATAGTGGCGTTTTTCAGTTGAGTATTCAATGTGGGCTGTATTGATGGTGATGCCTCTTTCTTTTTCCTCAGGGGCATTGTCAATCGCTTCGTAAGTAGATGCAGACGTTTCACCGACGCCTCTTTTGTGTAGTACGGTTGCAATGGCCGCAGTCAATGTAGTTTTACCATGGTCGACGTGTCCGATGGTTCCAATGTTGGCATGCGTACCTTTGCGTACAAATTTTTCTTTTCCCATTTCGTTATTTCCTCCTTATGAAATTGGTCTTATAACAGTGATATTTTATCGCATTATATCTTATAATGCAAGGTAAATCAATTAGCCGTTGCGTTTTTTGATGATTTCTTCAGAAATGCTTTTGGGTGCAGGTTCGTAGTGTGAGAACTGCATGGTGTAGTTACCGCGGCCCTGCGTATTTGAGCGAAGGCTTGTGGCGTATCCGAACATTTCTGAGAGTGGTACGGTTGCTTTGACCATATGGGCGTTTCCGCGTTCTTCCTGAGCGGCGATTTTACCACGGCGCCCGGTAAGATCTCCGATGACGTTCCCGAGATAATCATCTGGAGCGACCACGTCAACATTCATGATCGGTTCAAGCAAGATGGCGCCACATTGGTCCTTGGCTGCTTTTACAGCCATGCCTGCGGCAACTTTGAAGGCCATTTCTGATGAGTCAACATCATGGTAAGATCCATCAAAGAGTGTGGCTTTTATGTCAATCATGGGGTATCCGGCGAGTACGCCGTTTTCAAGCGCTTCTTCGACACCCTTGCCAACGATTTGAATGTATTCACGAGGGACGGTTCCACCGACGATTTTGTCGATGAATTCGAAGCCTTCGCCTTCTTCGTTTGGTTCGAACTTGATCCAAACGTGTCCGTATTGTCCACGTCCACCTGATTGGCGAATGAATTTTCCTTCAACATTCGCTTCCTTGGTGAATGTTTCGCGGTACGATACTTGAGGTGCTCCGACATTCGCTTCAACTTTGAACTCACGTTTGAGTCTGTCAACGATGATGTCAAGGTGAAGTTCACCCATACCGGCAATGATGGTTTGACCGGTTTCTTCATTGGTGTAGGTACGGAATGTAGGGTCTTCTTCTGCAAGTTTTTGCAGTGCGATTCCCATTTTGTCCTGATCCGCTTTTGATTTAGGTTCAATCGCGACGCTGATAACCGGTTCAGGAAAGACCATTTGTTCAAGAAGAATCTTGTAGCCTTCTTCTGCGAGGGTATCCCCTGTAGCCGTATCCTTGAGTCCGACAGCCGCAGCAATGTCACCCGCATATACGGTATCGATTGCTTCACGGTGGTTCGCATGCATTTGCAGGATGCGTCCGACGCGTTCTTTGTTGTCCTTGGTGGTATTCATGACATACGAGCCTTTGGAGAGCGTACCGGAATACACACGGAAGAACGTGAGTTTACCGACAAATGGATCTGTGGCAACCTTGAAGGCAAGGGCCGCAAATTTTTCATCGTCTTTTGAAGGGACGGCGATTTCTTCGCCCGTATCAATCATGGTGCCTCGAACCTTACGGACATCCGTAGGTGCGGGGAGGTATCTGATAACAGCATCAAGCATGAGTTTGACACCTTTGTTTTTAAAGGCGCTTCCGCAAAGTACTGGGAAGAAATCAACTTCAAGTGTGGCGTGGCGAATGGTTTCAACGAGCAATTCGTTGGAAATTTCTTCACCTTCCAAATACGCCATCATCATTTCTTCGTTGAAGTCTGCGACTTCTTCGATGAGTTCGTTGCGTTTTTCAATGGCGAGTTCTTTATATTCTTCAGGAATTTCAATGATTTCTGCTTCTTCTTTAGGTCCACCATCATACATGTGGGCATTCATTTCCACTAGATCAATGATTCCGTTGAAGTCATCCTCGGCCCCAATAGGCCATTGGATGGCGGCGGTTTTAACTCCGAGACGTTCACGGATCGTATCGACGCTGTAAGCGAAGTCTGCTCCGATTTTGTCCATTTTATTGATGAACACGATTCTTGGTACCGCGTATTCAGTGGCCTGACGCCATACGGTTTCAGTTTGTGGTTCAACACCGGCCTGCGCATCCAAAACGGCTACTGAGCCGTCAAGTACACGAAGGGACCGTGATACTTCTACAGTGAAGTCTACGTGACCCGGTGTATCGATGATGTTTACGCGGTGGTCATGCCAAAAGGCAGTGGTAGCCGCGGATGTGATCGTGATTCCGCGTTCTTGTTCCTGGTCCATCCAATCCATTTGAGAAGCCCCTTCATGGGTTTCTCCTATTTTGTGGATCCGACCGGTGTGAAAAAGAACCCGTTCAGTAGTAGTCGTCTTACCGGCATCAATGTGGGCCATGATCCCGATATTACGTGTTTTTTCCAAAGTAATTTTTCTAGGCATTGTTGGGCTCCTTTCTTACCAGCGGTAATGTGCGAACGCTTTGTTGGCGTCAGCCATTCTATGAATGTCTTCGCGTTTTTTAACCGATTGTCCAGTACCGTTTGAGGCATCGACGATTTCTTTTGCGAGGCGTTCTTCCATGGTTTTTTCATTTCTGAGTCTGGAATATAGTGTAATCCATCTTAGTCCGAGTGTATAGCGACGTTCATCACGTACTTCCATAGGCACTTGGTAGTTCTGTCCACCGATTCTGCGGGCACGAACCTCAAAAGTTGGCATTACATTGTTGAGTGCTTCTTCAAACACTTCAAGCGGGGGTTGGTTCTTGATTTCTTCAACACGCTTGAACGCATTATAAAGAATTTTCTGCGCTGTATTTTTCTTCCCATCATTCATGATGTTGTTGATGAGTTTGGTCACGAGTTTTGAATTGTAAATAGGGTCAGGTAGTACATCCCTTTTCGCAATATGTCCTTTACGAGGCATACTGAATTCCTCCTTTCAATCTATAGATACTTAAGCCGTCTAGGCTTTTTTAGTTCCGTATTTGGAACGACCTTGCTTACGGCCTTGAACGCCACCGGCGTCAAGCGTACCGCGTACAATATGATAACGGACACCCGGAAGGTCTTTGACACGTCCTCCGCGAATGAGCACAACGCTGTGCTCTTGAAGTTTATGACCGATTCCTGGAATGTAGGCAGTCACTTCAATACCGTTGGTTAAACGAACACGTGCATATTTACGGAGTGCAGAGTTCGGTTTTTTAGGCGTCATGGTTGCAACACGTGTACAGACACCACGTTTTTGTGGGCTAGCAAGCGTCGTGTATTCTTTCTTCAGCGTATTGAAATTAATGCTAAGATGTGGCGACTTAGATTTTTTCTTACGGGTTGTACGTCCTTTTCTTACCAATTGGTTGATAGTAGGCATGAGATTCCTCCTTTCAAAATTGTTACAACACATCCAAGTGTATCGTTTTTCTCATAAAAACAGGGGTTTTATGAAAAACCCTGATGTTTTTACGCATTTTGCAAGTGCAATTATACTACACAGTACCAGGCGTGTCAATATATCTGTTAACCTTTTTTCAAAAAAACGGTTGGACGGCACAGCCGCCCAACCAAATGACTCTATTCAGTGTAATGGTCTGTGAATTCGTTGTAGTGTGTATCCACATCGTCACGGAGTGTTTCATCCTCATCTTCAGGTTCCTCAGCACGTTCTGGTTTAGCATAATCGAAATGCGTGTGATGAAGAATACCCGTACCCGCAGGAATGCGGCCACCGATGATGACGTTTTCCTTAAGACCCACCAGGTTGTCGACTTTACCACGGATGGCAGCATCTGTGAGAACGCGAGTGGTTTCTTGGAACGATGCGGCACTCAGGAATGATTCGCTTCTGAGTGAAGCTCTTGTAATCCCTAGAAGGACCGGACGGCCAATCGCGGGTTTTTGTTTGTTTCTCATGGCCTCAGTATTCGCCACAATGAATTCATTGATGGAAACTTGCTGGCCTGGAAGAAGTTCCGTGTCACCTTCGATGATGACGTTGATCTTGCGCATCATCTGATGCACGATGATTTCAATGTGTTTATCGGAAATTTCCACACCCTGAGAACGGTAAACTTTTTGAACTTCCTTGAGGATATATTGCTGGACTGTTTCGGTATTGGTCACGCGAAGGAGCTGTTTGGGGTCAATCGACCCTTCTGTAAGCTTGTCTCCAGCGGTGACTTCCTGTCCAGCTTCTATAAGCAGGGTCACATTACTGTTGGTTTCATAGGTATGTTTTTCAACATCGTTTGCGACAGTGAGTTTGAAACGTTCATCAATTGGTTCAACTTCTTCGATGACGCCGTCGATTTCACTGATGACGGCTTTACCTTTAGGCGTTCTTGCCTCAAAGAGTTCCTGAATACGAGGAAGCCCTTGAGTGATGTCGCCTCCGGCCACACCGCCGGTATGGAAGGTACGCATGGTAAGCTGTGTACCCGGTTCACCGATGGATTGTGCGGCTACGATGCCGACACTTTCTCCAACTTCAACCTGTTCACTGGTTGCCATGTTGCGTCCGTAACATTTCTTGCAGACACCATTGTGCGCGTTACAGGTAAGTACGGTGCGAATCTTCACACTCAATATGCCCGCACTGACAATAGCTTTTGCGATGTCGTCGGTGATGTATTCATCTTTTCCGATGATTTTCTCACCGGTATCAGGGTTGGTAACGGTTTGCTGGGTATAACGTCCAACCAGTCTGTCGTGAAGCGGTTCGATGACTTTACCGTCATCGTCAAGCACATCCTTGACCACAAGGCCACGGTCGGTCCCGCAATCCTCTTCCTTGATGACAAGGTCCTGCGATACGTCGACAAGTCGGCGTGTAAGGTACCCTGAATCGGCGGTCTTGAGCGCAGTATCGGTTGACCCTTTACGCGCTCCGTGTGTGGATATGAAGAACTCGCTCATCGTAAGACCTTCACGGAAGGCCGCACGAATCGGAAGTTCGATGGTTTTACCTGACGGGTTACTCATCAGGCCGCGCATACCAGCAAGCTGGGTAAAGTTCGAAATATTACCACGGGCACCTGAATCACTCATCATGTGAATATGGTTGTCGACTGACAGCTCTTCACGAAGGCCCGTCTGAATGGTATCCTTGGCTTTTGCCCACTCGGCAATGACCATGTTGTAACGTTCATTCTCGGTTAGAAACCCATCTTCATACATATCCTGAATCTGATCGACTCTGGCGTCAGCGTCCTTGAGGACAGCCGCTTTTTGTGTGTAGGGATTGACATCGAATGCGCTGACGGTAATCCCTGCATGGGTAGAGTATTCGAATCCGAGATTTTTCATTTTATCCAGCATTTTCGAGGTTTCATTGATATTGAAATCGTGGAACACTCTCGAGATAATGCGTGAAAGGAATTTTTTACGGAATGGTTCAGTAAGACGAAAAGCCCCATCCGCTTCAAGCTCTTCAATACGTTTTTGAACCGTATTCATACGCTTTTCGCGATTTTTCTTTTCTTCTTCTGTTTCTTCCTTGATGACTATACGGTTAAGCTCGCTATATTCACG
>JAGYML010000058.1 GCA_018400615.1 bacterium
GAGCCCTCAGTGTCAATCCCGATGTCATCTTCCTCGATGAACCGACGTCTTCACTGGACCCGATTCTCACCCACGAAGTGCTTACGGCAATCGAGAAACTCAAGAATTCAGGCAAGGACTTCGTATTCGTCACCCACGTCCTCAGTTTCGTCCATGATTTTGCGGATTACGTCATCTTCATGGAAGAAGGCAACATCATTGAACATGGGGAGCCTACCATACTCGACAATCCAAATACGGATGCCTTGAAAGATTTCATGGAAAAAGTTCACTAACAATCACTATAAAACACCATTCAAATTTAACGGTTTGAATGGTGTTTTTTTATGGACGCTGTTTTTTAAATGCTAATCGTACTTCTTGATGGCGTCTTCCACAATGTCCCAAAATTTCTCAACATCGATATCAACAGCGACATAGGTGTTTTTTGGTTTGCCCAGATAATTGAAGATATCGCAGTTTGTGCGACCATAGCTACTGCCTTTTGAGAGATCAATCTCACAGTTCACGTGTTTCATCTCTAGAAGATCTTCGTCTAGCAAGTAGGCGATGGTCACGGGATCGTGAAGCGGGCCGCCTTCAAGTTCAAAGACCTTGTACTGGTTTTCGTTGTAGACCTTCATGAGTTTGGTGAAGAGCTTTGAGGCCTTGTTGTGGATGGCTTCCATCCTTTTTACAACCGACGGCAGTACTTTCACCATATGGGTGACATCAAGGCCGATCATGTTGATGCGTAGCCCTGAGTTGAAAACGATGTGGGCCGCTTCAGGGTCGACCAGAATATTGAATTCAGCCGCCGGGGTGACGTTGCCAAACTGATACGACCCACCCATCAGGGTGACTTGTCGGATGTTTTTCTTGATTCTTGGTTCCACGCGTAGCGCAAGCGCCAGGTTGGTCATGGGTCCAGTGGTGACCACGTCTATGGGTTCTTCTGCATTCAGAAGTGTGTCAACGATGAAGTCGACCCCTCTTCTTTCATCATAGGTTTTTGTGAGTTTTGGAAATGTGAAGCCGTCAAGGCCGCTTTCACCGTGTATGGCTTCACAGATTTCCACGTCCTTGATGATGGGATTGTCCGCACCCAGGCACACGGGCACGTCAATATCCAAATATTGACAGAGGTTCAAAGCATTTCTTCCTGTTTTTTCAAGGGTCTGGTTGCCCGATACCACCGTAATGCCGATTAAATCAATCAGCTCATTTTTACCTGCAAGCATGATGGCGATGGCGTCGTCGTGACCGGGATCGCAATCAAGCAGTACTTTTCTTTTTTTCATGGGGAAGGCTCCTTTTTATCAGTCTGTGAAGATTTGTTTACGTCCGTTATTTTTGGCTTTGTAAAGCCGTTTGTCCGCCAAAGCCAAAATCGATTTGATTGGGGAGGTTTCTTCTACTTCATTTGGGGTGCACAGACCCCCACTGAAAGACAGTTCAATCACATTGTCTTCGGTCACAATCGGCGATTCATTCAAACTATCCAACACATTCTGGAGGGACGCTTTGGCTTTGGCTTTGTGTTTACCATTGAATATGACGATGAATTCCTCACCACCAAATCGGCCGATGATATCCGTATCATCAAGAAGCTTTTGCAGGCGTCTGACGAATTTTTGCAAGACTTTGTCGCCTACAAGATGCCCATACGTGTCATTCACGTTCTTGAACAAATCCACATCAAGAATGGCCAGAGAAAAATCACGGCGAGCCTCCAAAATAGCCTCCAGAGTTTCAAAGACTTTTCTGCGTGTAAAGATGCCGGTTAGAGAATCGTGGTCGATCAGATAATTGATTTTCTCTTCCATCTCTTTTTTCTCAGTGATATCGGTGGATATCCCTATGATGCCTTCAGGTTGCGCTGAGAGACTATCATAGATTGGCGCCTTTATTTCAAGGTAGTGTTTCTTATTCCCAGAGCGGTCCTTGGTCTCGATTTCCTGACGCGTTCTCTCGCCTCTTAGTATCTTCAAATCCAGATTTCTTAGTATCTTCACGGTCTCTTCTGCAAAGAAATCATGATCTGTCTTGTCAATCAATGTCTCTTCGTTGACTCCAAAGAGCCTCCGTGTGGGTTTGTTGGCATAGAAATAACGGGAGTCCTTGTCTTTCATATAGATGTGGGTATCAAGGAGATCCAGTGCGTCTTTGAGTAGGGTTTCTCTTTTATCCATTGATTTTCTTTTCGATACATTGAAAAGAAAGGATACAAATCTCTTACTATCGAAGGGATAGGCATAAACCATGACCCATTTTCCGATTTGTCTTATATATTTTTCCGTGATGAGGCCTTTGCCTGTTTCAAGCATGTCGGCGTAATAGCCGACCCAGTCAAAATCAAGCGGGTCGTCTTTGAACATCTGAACATACGTGTTGTTTTGCATGTCGTGCTTGTTGAAAAAGGTTTCAAACGTATGATTGACTTCACTCCATTTGAAATCCGTGGCCTTGCCAAACGCATCAAAAAGCATTTCATGAAGTGCGTACCCAAAGGGCGCGTGTTTTAAGGCTTCTTTCAGTGTGTCTTCTTCCATGCGTTTCCCTCCCCAGTTTATACACATGCATTGGTCGCGTGTATTTGAATCATTATACCATAGTTCAGTGAACTATTTTACAGGCTTAAGTGGGTCTTAAACTCATCGAACCTAAACTCCGGTGGATGGCCCCACTTTAATCAGCATTTGAGAACTTTCTTTTATTGAGGATCAGCTGTTCTTTGGATAGTGTGTTCAGATTTAAAAGATGCAGTGTAACCCCGAGGCCGATGATTACAAGACCAAGGGTCATGTAAACGGATGAGACAAGCAACGCCGATATGGCAAGTGTCAGCCATAGTAGTGTGATGGCGAATATTTTGGTTTTTAACCCTACCGCTTTATACGTGATGTAATTATAGATGTAGAGTCCGAATATCTTATGGTTGAGCAACCAATTGTAAAGCCGTGTGGAACTTTTGGTATAACAGTAGGCGCTTAGAAGCAAAAAGGGTGTTGTTGGCAACAGCGGCAAGACGATGCCTATGGTCCCTAGAATGAGGCTCAGTGTTCCGCCTATGATAAGCAATGCCTTCAAGGTAGCCTTGGAATTCATGTCACATCAGTCATTGGAATATTTAGCAACCTGAAAAGCGCTTTGCCGTAAGCTTTATCGGATCGCCCATATTTGACGCCTTGCCTGTAGCGGTGCGCGTTTTCATAAGAAATAAAACATCTTTGAAGCATGGACTCAGGCGACTCACCACTTTGTAAGGTTTTTGCAGGGTTGAATGCATTTTTAAAAAGCCTGTGGCCTCTTTTTCCTGCCCTCATCGCATAGACAGTATCATACAGGGGGATTTCTTCATGATTGTTCAGTCTCTTCATGCATTTTTCACCCATCCATTCACCTCTTGTCTTTGTTTTATACATTCATAGTACAAGACGAAGGCATCAATGTAAACTTTATTTTCAATTTTGACTGAAAGCACCGCTGGCCATTAAAAACCCCCTGAGAGGCCTTTCAGGCAAAGGCCTGAAAGGCTTCAAGGGGCTCATATATGGAAATGCCAAAGCATTCCGGGTTCATTCAATTATTCAATCGCATCCAGTACGGTGGCTTCATCCATGTAGAGATCAAACGGGATTTGTACATCGACAGGGATGCCCATTTCAGTGCTTTCAAAATCAGCATTGGCTGACACACTGGTAGAACTCATGAACAAGATGGCACCACTCGGCGTTATATTGGCCTTGATGGATGCAGCGCCGCCTGCGGAATCCTGGCCAATGATGGTCCCAAGTCCCATATCCTTGACGACTTGAACCATCATGTTTCCGGCACTGAAGGTTTTCGGTGATGAAAAGACGTGCCATTCGAAATCATACTTCTCGATGTCCGCTTCGTAGTAATAAGTAGACTTGCTTCCATCGGTCGGGTTGATGTCGTAAAGAGGAATCGGCTCGTCTGTCATGTAGCCAAGCACCTGAATCATGCCTCCTACAACCCCACCGGTATTGCACGAAAGATCCACGATGACTTCTTCAACGGTGCCTTTTTCAGCCACTCTATCAAGCATGGCCTTGAAGGCATCCGGTGTATTTTCATCAAACTCATGGATCGGCACGCGGGCTACGCGGCCATCGTCATAATAAGAAGGGCCCTGCTGGGCACATACACGGTTTTGTCTGAGCAAGTCGTCCGCTTCATAGAAAGCTTGTGAACGGGGCCCGAGGTCACTGATTGAAGCACTTGGGTTATAAGACGATGCGTAAGCCCCCGTGATGCTATACCAGCTATGAAGGTCGTCAAGTGCGTAGACGGAGTTGAAAATTTCTCTGTAGTGGCTGCGGCCTCCCGATTGTGCAATGTCATCTGGGAAGACGTTGTAATAAGTATTCACATCCTGATCTTCCTTGAGCCCATAGAAATGATCAAAACTGAAGGCGAGGTAGTCGTAAGTAGCCTCCTGGTAAGTTTCTGGCATGGACTCACTGTTCCAATCACTGTCTTGAAGCGTGTCCGTCACATCACCATCAAGCACTTGATAGGTATCGATTCCATAAAGCGCGTCCCCATTGTAATAAACATCGAACATGGAGCCACTGAAGAACAGATTGGCGATATGGAAAGGCATCAGATAGTCCTCTTCATAATTCAGGAGTTCAAAATTGTAATCCTCCAACTCAAAGACCACAGGATCGCCTTCTTGCAAGTCATAGTCCGCGAGTTCCAAATCCGCGCCAAAATCTGTCTGGGTCCCTTGCTGAGCAGCGGTGAAAACATCAAAACTGTCAACCGTAACGGTATTGTCATCGAAATCGAATTGGAAGGCCTCCGAACCACTTTCGCCCGTTTCCTCATCCTCCCAGTCATAGACGATATCAATGCCTGCGTCTGTTTCAACGATGTTCAAAGCGTCCAAATCAATGGCCCCATCCTGACTGCCACCATCAAGAAGGCTCAGGAAGGTTTCAATATCCACATAAGGGACGCCGTCTTTTGTTTCCAGATAAAGTGGGACTTCTGCGTCATCAAGCAAGTATTCATCTGCCAGATTTTCAAAATCCACCGTGATATAAGGGGTTTCAACCTCAAAAGCATGGACGGTTTCTCCAATGAGTTTCTCGTCCTCATCGTAAAGTGAAATTTCAATGGTGTAAAGCCCGGGATGGGTGAACATCATATTCAAAGACCGTTCCATGGTGCCTTCACCAGGTAAATCAAACAAGGCTTCATCCTCGTAATGCATGGCGTCCACCATGGTGAGAGGGAATACCTGGTCTGAAAGGGTCACTGACCCTCCATCAGGGCCGTTCACAACCATCTCAAACTGTCCTTTTGTAGTTGCAGGCGACTCCGCCGCTGATTCAAGGATCAGTTCAAGAGGGACCATTGAATCCTTTAAAACGAATTCCGTTTCACCCACCTCAAGATTGGTGTCAATGGTATACTCAGGCGTTTCATAAAGACTCAAATGAGCCGCATCTTCCAAAGAAAGGGTGTAGTCACCGTTTTCATGAATAAGGCGAACACCCTCAATGGAGACGTGGTCACCAGCTGCATAATCAGCAAGTTCCAACCCTTCACCCACGACAAGCTCGATTTGTGACTCGCTATCTTCAAGTGCGAGGGTCAACAAATCACCACTTCTTGAGAGAATTTCAAGGCCTTCAAGGCGTAGCCTGTGATGGACAAAGCGGCGTAAAAACGCATCGTTGTCAAGCTCTGAAGCATCCATATATTGGCTTTCAGGCAACGCCATGTCGCTTGAAAGCGTCTCTTGTGCAAGCACTTCGTGGAGACTCGTTGAGTATGAATCTTTCAAGAGGGCGCCCCCGACCAATACACGTTCGCCTTCACTTACAGTGTCTGAAGAGGTTACACGTAAAGCGCCTGTGTTGTCTTCAAGGTAAAAAGCCTCTGCTTCAACGCCACTTACGACGCCTTCAGTGACAGTGAGCGTATCATCAGACATCTCAAGGGCCAGTTCAATTGGGAGGACCGGGTAAGCGGCGCCACCCATTGGATAAGGCTCAAAGTCAAAGGTATTGGCCTCAAGCAAAGCGTCCCAACTTACATCCTCATCACCCTCATAGTGTATGTAGGTGTCCATGGATTCAAAGGTGTTGGATTCGACACTCACGTCGTCCAAGCCGCTTTCTCCATGAAGAAGGATACCAAGCTCACCACCACTCATGCTATTCGAACTCACACTTACATTCACAAGTGCATTGGCCTCATCGGTTTCAAACACCAGACTCTGTGACATGAAATTCATGAATTCATTGTTTTCTATGGTGATGGTCTCAAGCGTCGCGTCGCTTGCATCGACTCTGATTCCTGAGGGGACCACATGGCCTCCCATGAAACGGTGCCGGGCTCACGGTCGGAGACTTGATTCGCAGTTACATCAAGGCGCGCGTTTATCAGTGAACTTCCCAATGG
>JAGYML010000059.1 GCA_018400615.1 bacterium
CCAACGCTTTTGACCGTGGTATCCGTTTCTTCGTAACGCGGGTAGCGTGCACGCCATTTGGAAAGGGCACTGCCCCGTGTAACGCAGTAAGGCAGTTTGCATGATTCCATGTCCATCGCGGTACCTTCTGTGCCTTCCCCCATGATTTTGAATATGGGAGAGGTTTCACCTTCGCGGATCATGTTTTTCTCACGAAGTTTCACAGGGTCCATGTTTAGTTTGTCTGCAAGCATGTCGATGGCACTTTCAAGAGCGAAGTTTCCTTGTACGGCGCCATACCCTCTAAAGGCTCCAGCCGGTGTATGGTTGGTATAAACCACGTGTCCGTGAAATCTGACTGAATCGACTTTGTTGTAAAGGGGAAGCACTTTTGACCCCGTCACCATGAATACTGTCAGGGCATGTTCGCCATAAGCACCCGTATCAGAGAGTCCGTAGAAATCAATGCCTTTGATGGTGCCGTCCTTGGTGGCTCCGATTTTGACATCAATTCGCATGGGGTGCCTTGAATAGGTGGCTTCGAATACTTCCTTGCGCGTATAGGTCAGGGTGGTGGCCTTCCCGGTTTTGAGGGTTACCGCCGCCGCAAGGATTTCACCGTGAATGGCCTGTTTCCCTCCAAACCCACCGCCCACTCTGGGTTTGATGATGCGTATTTGACTCAGTGGGACTTCAAGGACCTGGGCAATGATTCTTCTGACGTGAAACGGGGTTTGTGTGGATGTATAGAGTGTGAGTCGGTTTTGAACATCGATATGGGCATTGACCGTATGGGGTTCCATAGCGGTATGGGCTTGAGCCTGTGTGTAAAAGGCGTGTTCAATCAACACGTCACTTTCGTCCAGGGTTTTTTGAACATCCCCGACTTCCATGTGATAACTTGCGGCCAGGTTTCTTTTGGGGTCAAACCCTATTGGAAACATTTCATAAATGGCCTCTTCGGGATGAACAAGTGGTTCGTGGTCTTTGGCTTTTTCAAAGTCAAGGACGGGATCAAGCACTTCATAATCCACTTTGATTTTGGATAAGGCTTCTTGTGCGGTGGGGTCATTGCTTGCGGCGACAACGGCGACTTCATCGCCGATATAGCGTACCATGCTATCAAGGGCGAACTTGTCATGGGGAGAAGGCTCAGGGTACCCTTGACCGGCCCTGGTATGGGCATTTCTCTTGAAATCCTTATAGGTGAGAATGCATTCGACGCCCGGTATGCGTGAAGCTTCAGTGGTATCGATTGACTTGATTTTCGCAAAAGCGTGGGGACTTCTGAGGACCTTCAACACCAAAGCATTTTCAGGGGTAAAATCGTTGGTGTACGCCCGTCGTCCCATCATAATGCCTTTGCCGTCGACTGAACGGATTTGGGTGTTCACGACTTTGGTTTTCTCACTCATCCTCATCAGCCTCCAAGTAGGCCTTGATGGCCTTGAGTTGTGAGACATAACCTGTGCATCTGCAAAGGTGCCCTGTAAGGGCGTCCTTTATGGCCGCTTCACCAGGATTGTTCACGTGGTGCTTAAGGGCATGCACACTTAAGGCGATACCCGGGTTGCAAAAGCCACACTGGTCCGCCCCTTCATCTCCAAAATGTTCACTCAGTTTTTCCGCTTCTTCCAAGATGCCTTCCACAGTGGTGACGTGTTTTCCTTCAGCACGTACGCTGAGGTACGAACAACTCGGTACTGCCAAGCCATCCACAAGCACGGTGCAAACACCGCAAGTCGTGGTGTCACACCCTCTTCTCACACTTTTGAGTCCGTGTTGCCTAAGCGTATCCAAAAGCATCTCATCAGGTGCAACGTCAAAAAGCTCACGCCGGTTGTTCAGTGTGAGTTCAATCTTCATAGGGGGTCACCGCTTTCAAGCCTCTTGAGATGTATTCCATTGCGAGGTCTTTACGATACGTTTCACTTGAACGGTGAGTGGTACCGAATGTTAGTTCTTCGCAGGCTTTTGTGGCTGCTTTTTTGAAATCGGGCGTGTTGGATTCATACAAGGACTGCATGGCGTTCAAGGCCAATTTGGCTCTTCCTGGTCTTGAGCCTACCGCAATTTTGTAAAGCCCTTCACTGTAAGTGACTGCCACGTTCAAAATAGCGAAATCCAGAGCGGTTTTCGCAATCTTCTTGAAATAGCCTGTTCCTTTATGTTTCTTGATTCTGAGTTCCACAAGGATGTCGTTCACACGGGTTTTCCTGTTAAGAAAATCCGTAAGGGGTAGTACGCCTTCCTTGTAAAACTCAAGTTCGCAGTCCAGGGTGATCAGAGGGGTCAGTATGTCAGAAAATGGGTACTTGCCCATAATCGTCCCTCCGAGTGTCACGATGTTTCTGAGTTCGACGCCCATGACTCCGTGAATGGCGTCTTTTAGCATGCCTGAATAGAATGTGTCAAATAAAAAGTGATTGTCCATTGTAGCAAGCGTGGTCATACTGCCGATTCGTATGGCGTTTGAATCCTCTTTGATGTAATCGAGGTCCAATGCGGCGAGATCAATGGCTTTTTCCATGGTGATTTTCGATAGTTTTAGCCAGCCGCCACCACCAATCAAGGCATTGTGTTTGTCCTGTTGCAGAAGTGTGTAAGCATGTTCCAACGAATCCGGTCTATGGTATTCGTGGATCTTCACATTATTCGCTCCTCTCCTCAATTCTTTTCATCTGCAAGTAATCGTCCAATGTGTCTATATCGATCAAAACGCCTTCATCTTCAACGGTTACTTCGTTGAATCCATGGGCATTTCTGAACGCCTTTAAATGGGGGTACTCGTTTGAATCAAGCAGTGCGGATCTGAGTGAAGCATCGATAAACATGGGGTGCCCTTTTCTTTTATTGTGAACCGGGACTCTGATGAGCCCTTCGCTTTTCATCAGTTTTTCATACGTGGGCGGTTTGACGAGTGGCATATCGCCAGGGATGATGAACACATCCCCCGTGGTATTGGCCATGCCTTTTTTAACAGACGTGTACATGCCTTCTGTGTAAGCCTCGTTGTAAAGACATTCCACATCTTCCAAAGGCTCAATGAAGGACAATATTTCATCATGATAATGCCCACTTATCACGACTATTCTATCAGTGAAAGGACGCAAAGTTTCTATTGTCGAGAGAATCAAGGGTTTGTTCCTAAACGTAAACGCCATTTTATTGGACCCAGCCCTCTTGGATAAGCCCCCTGCGAGCACAATGCCTTCTACCATCAAATCGCTCCTCAAAACGCTTACATGTTTATTTGTAAATCATTTCAGTATAAACAATAGTTTTCCCTTTGTAAAGGCTGATTTAATTATTTTTAATTGTAAAAAACGCTTGCATAAAGGGTCTTGTTAGGTCTATTTTAGCATACCTATGGGCTTATTGCACTTCATGTTTCATAAAAAGCACTCCCATTAACTATAAAATATTTAAAGAATTGTCACTTGGTTTTTCTTCATGCCTTTGATTCATCCGATTATGATTGAACAGGGTCTTGTATCGGGATTGAAACCACGTTGATTTCACCAATTCTTTCTTTGATTGAAACCATTCTGTAAGAGTGAGTTGGACGAATATTTACTTCAATTTTCCCACAGATATAGTATAAAATTCATTAGAGTTGCTATTACATTGGCTAATTTAGCAAACTACAAGTCGTACTTTTCGGGTAGTGGTTCTGCTTCTCAGCAGTTAGCTGATATTTTAACAGGTGCTGTTCTGACTTTTGTTAGCTTAACTGCAAGATCTATTGATTTAATTGAGGGGATTGTTCATTGGGGTTCTTATGCTTTAGGATTGATATTTGCTGGTCTTGAATTGGCATTTGGAATCGCATCTGGAGGTTCAACTGCAATTCTGTCTATGGTAATGAAGTATGTCATTTCTCTATATACGCCAAGTATATATGTTGCCGGGAAGGCTTTCTACTATGCTGGATATGGTGATGGAATTCAACTCAAATATAGACCTTGGGGGTATGATAGTAAAATAACTAAGAGGGAAATGATGAATTCCCTCTTTTTATTTGTCAAGTGTTTCAGTAAAAATAACGCTCTAAGCTAGTCAAAAAAATAAACACGGGTCATTTGGAAAAAGCAACACGGGTTGATAGCACCTAAAATCGAGATAAACACGGTACGGACAAGACACAAAAAATATACCAAGTTGCTTCATACCTTTATAATGGCTTTGTTAGAACGTTTTAGCCATTTAAGAGTGAAGCTAATTTTTTATACTTAAAATCAGAAAAAATAGTGGTTTTTTGTGGATCGGATTTGGGAGCGTGAATTTGCATGGACCCTATCGGATTTCAACTAGACTAAAAATTCAACGGATTTTCTTTTAAGATTAGAAAAACCGTTGCATTTTGTGTTTTATACTGTTCTGCTATGGAAAGGCGGGATGGGCGTTCCGTTATTTATAGATAATAAATTATCGCTTTTACTATATATGGGCATTATGTATTTAGTTCAGTACCTTCTCTTAATATGGCTAGATATTCTTCATAAATATAAACTTTATTTCTATCTTGTTCATTTGCGATTGTTAGAATTTCAAGGTCCTGTAGTTTTTTTATTGCTGCAGCAGTAGTATTATATGCTTTTCCAATCTTCTTAGATGTTTCAGTGATGTTAATAATAGGATTTGATTGAATATATCTAAATACCTCTAAAATAGTTTTTTTAGAACCTGAAACCTTATTGTCTATTAATTTAGCATTTTTTTCATTTAATGAAACTAACAAATTGATGCATTCTAATGAATTTTTACCTGCTTCAATAATGCCATTAAAGAAAAACTTAATCCATTGTTCATAATGTCCTTTTAATCTAACATCCATTAATCTGTCATAATATTCAATCCTATTTCTTTTAAAGTAATAAGAAATGTATAAAATATCTGATTTTAGTAATTTATATTCTTTTAACATTAATCCAATCAACAGTCTTCCAACCCTACCATTACCATCTAAGAATGGGTGGATTGTTTCAAATTGATAATGAGCCAACGCGATTTTTATAAGATAATTAGATTCATCATAATGAATATAATTTTCTAATTTAGACATTGCGTCATTCATGTCAGATACATTAGGAGGGATGAACTTTGCATTCTTAAGTGAACCACCTTGTGGGCCTATCCAATTTTGTGTCTTTCGAAACTCACCTGGATTCTTATCTTCTCCTCTAACTCCATCTAACAGCACATCATGTATATTTTTTAAGAATCTACTAGATAATGGTAAAGTTTGTATTAATTCATTTGAATATATAGATGCTTTAATATAGTTTATTACATCAGTAACTTCTAAATTAACATTTGTGTCAATATTTGGATCAAAAATATCATCTAGAGTAGCTTGAGTTCCTTCGATTTGGCTTGATAGTAATGCTTCTTTTCTAATATACATCGATATGTATAATTCTTTGTTTGGTATCTCATCAGATTTTTGATCAAGTTTTCCTAATATACGACTAGCCTCTGAAATAAGTCCTAACATGTCTTCATCAATCTCGATATTAGGATTTGGTGGTAAGTCAGATGGTTTAAATGATTTATAACTCAATTCACCACTTAAGTTATTTGTAAATTCGCCTTGTCTTTTCATAACACACCTCCAAAATTGAAATAACATCTATATTTTACCATTATTATTTCAAAAATACAACATAAGTTGAAATAAAGAGAAATAATAGTATTCTTATTTCAAAGACAAAATAAAAAGTGAAACAAATTATCGGAATCGATTTTTTTATTTCAGGGAGCAAGCTCCTATGTCTCTTTTTTTTAAAATGTCCATTTTAAGGAAACTAATTCTTTATGTCAGACGTTTTTTTAATCGGACTTGAACTTGTGAAATTAGATGAACTTTACTAGATTTATACATATAAATACTTGTAATAAAATTTCATAG